>WRMR01000098.1 GCA_009776995.1 Planctomycetaceae bacterium
TTTTTCCGTTTTTTCGTTAGACTCTTTCTTAATCTGCACTGTCAATCCTCCATAATCTGTTATCAAAATATTTTCGTGGAAAACGTAAACAAAGAACACGCCAACCGAACATTTGACAATGAAAACGACATCGCCCGATGGCTCATTCGATGTGCCTTATACCGTCTGTCTTACAACAAAAAAGACGCGGCTGCAAGAAAAGAAATCAAGATTTTTTCACTCAATTCCGGAATATGCCGATGAAGGAACATTGTGTTCCTGAAAGCCGGTTTTAGAATCATCAGCGGTACACTGATGAAAAAAAGTGGTGCCCTTTTTGTGCCACCATTTTTGTTGCGAAATTTTAAGTTATTGGTACTTAATGACTTATAGAAACGCCGTATATTTGTGAAGAAAAAGTTGAATTTTTTAAGCATGTTTTTTCACAAAATTAAGGATGATGGTTTTCAAGAACGTTTGTTCAATTTTTTTGGAGAGAATATATCAGTTAAAAATTTTTGAAGTTGGGCAACGAACGTCAAGGAAGCCCGTGATTTGTTTTTCTCGGACATGGATGACGCGGTGTCCTTATCCATATTCTTTGACAGACGCGGAAACCGCCGAATCGAAGCGTGAAAGCGGGAGGTATTGAGCAAGGAGCCTTGTAGAAATCAATCGTCTCACTTTCAGTCGTGACAAAAACAACCGCAAATCCGCCGTTCGCGCGTACTGCGAGCGGCAACCGATATTTCACAATCAGGTAGAATTCAGATCAGACACGTTCGACTTTGATGATCGGCAAGTACTGCCTGCCTTCAAGAAATTCGAGTTTCATCTTGACTTTTGCCCCGGAACGTCCTGCGATACACATTCGTGGCCTTGCACAGGGAGTCGAATGTTTTGCACGTGGTCGGGTTTCGATTCTTGGTTTGGCATTGGCGGCGTGACGATGGAAGTAAACTTCGTTTGGCGTTTTGCCGTTGAAGCTCATGTGCGGCCGATGATCATTGTACCAATCGAAGAAGAGTTGTGTTTCACGGAACATTTCGTTTCGTGAAATCGGCACGAGAATACGGCGGGTACAGCCGTCTTTGTAGGTCAGGATCGCGCGTTCGGTTACGGCAATGCTCCCATGCTTGCCGATGGCTCCGAATCGTTGCTTGATGTCGTTGGCTTTGCACCACGTACGGCACTCACTGGCCACAAACTGAGTGCCCTGATCGGAGACAAGGTATTTCGGTTTTGTGTTGTTTGATTTGCAGATATGTTTCATGGCCGAACCGACGTCCGACGCGGTGGGTTGTTGCTCAAACACGTCAAAGCCCACATCACCTTGCGTGAATAATGGTCGATCACAACCATGACGTACCACGAATAGGGATGCACTTGTGTCAAGGCATTCGGCGACCACGGTACCCAAAGCCCGTCGGTTGAAGGCACAACGGTCAGGTCAACCGACCAAACGTGATCAGGATACCAGGCTTGAACGGTTGGCCAATTACTCGCGTTAAGAATAACGATGCGAGCAAGTGCAATGACATGCAAGATTGCCTGCAATGTCAAAGTCGTCCATCCTTTGGGTAGCGGAATTTCAGGCGTATCGCCGGGTTCGAGATGGATGTCGGGTTCTGTGAAAACGGGATTCATGTGAAGTCGATAAAAAAGTGTTTGCGGCTTCGCTCTGAAGTAGAAAATCCTGCTTTGATTATCCGTGAAATATGGTTGGTTGACAAGAATTGATGGCAGAAAAGCCAAAACCGCTCAGAATTCAAAAAATCTCCCTTGAAAAACCCGCTCGAATAGAGTAAAATAGTGGTAGCACAGTGGGAGTACAACATGAGCAAGACGCAGCAGGACACCGCCCAACAGCCGTTTGAACCGAAATCACCTGGCAACTACATCGACGTTTTTGTGAAGCGGATGTTCAGTCGGTTTGTCGTGTTCGCTGATTTTTTGTTGTTTTATGCTGACCGGTGCTTTGTCCATGCCATCGACTTGTCGAAGATCGAACCGGTTCCAACGCATTATATTGGTCAAGAAGGTGACGAGCGTATCGTCGATTTGGTGTTCCAGTGTCCGTTAAAAGACGGTCGGGACACCTTGATGGCGGTTATCATTTTTGAACACCAGAGCGGAAGCCTGAGAGAAATCCCGTTCAAGTTGCACAAGTATATCAGCTCGATATGGGATGCCGAAAAAAAAGCGGGCAAACCTTTTTCGGCACCGTATTTTATCGTCCTGCGAACGGCCAAGAGACCGCATCGGGGGCCGCTTCCCAAGATGGCGGATTTACTCCCCAAAGACCCCGATGGCAAACCGCTGGGCAAGACGGTCGAAATCAAATACGACGTGGTTGACCTTCCCGCGTGGAATTTCGACCGATTGGACGGCGGCCCTGTGTTGCGGGTTGTCCTGGGTATCCTGAAAAAGATGATCGAAGGCCATGAAGATGAATTTCCTGAAGCGATGTTGCCGCTTCGTGAAATTTCGGATGAAGAGCAGATCATAGAATTGACAAAAGAATTGTTGGATTTTGCGGCCAAAGTCATGGCGACTCATAATCGTCGGCTTGACGAGGCGGTCTTGAGCCAGGCATTGAAACCCCTATTTAAGGACAAGGAGCAAGCAATGATTAAAACGATTTTCGACGAAAAATATGATGCAGGTGTCGCCGTCGGCAAAGCCGAAGGTAAAGCTGAAGGTAAAGCCGAAATGCTGGCAAAATATTTAAGCACACGTTTCAAACGAATTCCAAAAACATTGGGCAATCGCATTTTAGCCATCAATGACGGCGTGGTTCTCGAATCGCTGATGGAATCGGCGGTGAAATGTGAATCGTTGAAGGAGTTCGAGAAAGCACTCCGGTGATATGGAAAAAACGAAGGTTCTCTCTCATGACCAAAACCGAATGTCGCGAGCTATTGAAAGCCGCCTTGACCGCTCTGTGAAATCCCGCATGACAACATCTGAATACCAAAAGGTCTGCGAGTACGCAGCCAGGATTGGCGGGCAAGTCCTGCGTGACATGCTTGGCAAGGTCGGTGTGCGCGAAAAGGGACACGCCGACCTTGTTACCGATGCGGATTTTGCCGCGCAAAGAGCGGTTCGCGAAATAGTCCTCGGTGCATATCCCGACCATCTGTTTCTTGGTGAAGAATCGGATGCCAACGAAGTCGCTGCCGCATCCGGTGCGTCGGGTTTTCGCTGGATTGTTGATCCGCTTGATGGTACGACGAACTTTGTGCATGGCGTTCCGTTATTCGCGTCGTCGGTGGCACTTGCCAGCGGGAAAGAAGTGCTTTGCGGCACGGTTTACAACCCGATGCTCGAAGAATGCTTCACCGCCGCGCAGGGTGAAGGAGCGTTTCTCAATGGCATACCGATTCGCACCAGTGGCGTCACCGGGTTTTCCGAGGCACTCGTTTCGGTGAGTTTTCCGACAACAACATGCACCGATTCACCCGACCTGCTTGCGTTTTTGAAGTTTGTCCCCGAATCGCAGGCGATTCGGCGCACCGGTTCAACGGCGATCAATCTGGCCTACATCGCGGCGGGACGATTTGACCTGATGACCTGCTATGGTTCCAACGCCTGGGACGTTGCCGCCGGTGTGGTCCTCGTGCAGGAGGCGGGCGGCGTCATCAGTGACCCAAGTGGTGCCGCGTTTGATCTCGACAAGGGGGCAACCCTCGCTTCCGCGACAAAAACACTGCATGACAAAGCCGTGTGGCTGATTAACGGGCAGTGATTCATATCGGACTTTCGCATGACGACGTACTCTTACGCAGCACGTCGCTGTGCGGGGATAAGCAAATCGCGGTTCTTATCACAGAATGCCTTGATCTGTTCGACAACGTAAACCTGTTCGCCGGCGGTCAGTTCGGGGTAAATCGGCAGGGCGATGACCTCGCGCGTGGCGAGGTGGGTTTCCGGCAGACTTTCCGGTGCGTAACCGAGGTATTGGAAACATTCCTGTTCGTGCAAACCGAGCGGGTAGTAAATCTCTGTGCCGACTTTTACGTCCGCCAACTCCTGACGCATCCGGTCGCGCAAGCCGTTGGGAACACGAATCACGTATTGGTTCCAAACATGGCGATGATTCGGCAGCGTCGCAGGCAAACCGAGCATTTCGTCAAGTTCCGAATCGCGGAACAACTCGGTGTAACGGTCGGCGTTTTGCCGTCGCATCGTTGTCCAGTTGTCCAAATGCGGCAGTTTGACGTTGAGAACCGCCGCTTGGTAGGAATCCAACCGACTGTTGATGCCGATGAGACTGTGATAATAACGCGGCTCCATGCCATGTCCGCGCAACAGGCGGAGTTTTGCGGCGTATTCGGCGTTGTTGGTCACGACCATACCGCCGTCGCCCGCACCACCGAGATTCTTGGTCGGGTAAAAACTCAACGCGCACATATCGCCCCAGCCGCCGGTGCGGCGGTTTTCCAGTTCCGCCCCGATCGCTTGGGCTGAGTCTTCAATCAGCGCGATGTTGCGCCCGCGAACGAGTTCGTTGAGAATTTTCATTTCGGCCATTTGCCCAAAAAGATTGACCGGGATGATCGCCCGTGTCCTGTCGGTGATGAGTTGCTGGACATGTGTCGGGGCAATATTAAACGAAGACGGTTCGATGTCGGCAAAGACGGGCGTTGCGCCGAGTCGCGTGACCGCACTGGCTGTTGCGAAAAACGTAAAACTTGGAACGATCACCTCATCGCCCGGCCCGATGTCACAGGCCATCAGTGCCAGCAGTAAGGCGTCGCTCCCCGATGCACAACCGATGGCGTGTTCGACCTGACAATACGCAGCAAGACTCTGCTCCAGCTTTTTGACCTCGGGGCCAAGTACAAACATACCTGAATCGCTCACATTGCGAAGAGCGGCTTGTATTTCGTCGCAAATTTCAATATATTGACGCTTGAGGTCGAGCAGGTGGACCTGTTGAACGGTTTCCCAGCGAGACTGTCTGATGTTAATGATCTGTGCCATGATTTGGGCTTCCTATCCAAAAAAGTGTGTCATTCCCTGACTTGTAAAGTGTGTCATTCCCTGACTTGTAGCGACACAAGCACTGCGGACGAGTAAGACAAGTGATTCTGATGATGAAAAGGCGCAAACCGAATGTCCCTTTCAAACGGCAAAAGAATAACATTTTATCGAATCGCCGTCAAGATGAGTTTTTATCTTGCCTGTTTTACCACAGAGTCACACCGAACTTATTTTGTGGATAGTAGCCGTGAACGGTTTCCTGTGTTTTTCCCGGAAAACCCGCTGCGTACTTCGATCTGCTGTTTTGTCTGTGATTTTTTGGTTTTGCCTCCCGCCTGCCCTTGCCTTGGGGCAGGTTTGGCCTATACTGATTGGTTCTATGTTGAGGGCGAAAAACGTACAGGGATGCGGCATCAACTTGGGACGGACACGAGAAACAAGGATTCTTGTTGATTTTTGAATCAGAAAATCATTTAAGATTAAAGAATAGCGGAGTTTGGATTATGACGATTGACAAAAGCCTTAAGTCACGAAAAGGGATTGCTCGTGCCAGAAACGTGTTGACACGTGCCGAACAGATCACGAAATTGCAGGACATGGACCGTTGGACGGAAGAAGCCAGCCCGTTCGGGTTGCCAAAAGTCCGCGTTTATAAAGTGGTTGTCCGCAAGAAGAAAAAGAAAGAGAAAGAAGGCGACGAAGCGGCCACACCCGCCAAGAAGGGCAAGAAATAGCGGATATTTTGAAAATCCACACGTTTTTTCTTGCCTGTCCATTTGCACACCTCATTTTTTGTCAGAGTGGGACGCGAACGTTTACGATGAAATGTTGTCTGGGATGATCCCGAGTTCGTGCCAGGCGGTTGGTAGTGCGGCATGGAGCGTTAGGGGTTCACGCGTCATTGGGTGGAGAAACCCAATGGAACGGGCGTGCAGTGCGATCCCCCGCAAACGCACGTCGTCATGTTGTTCGCCGAACGGGATGCTTGAACCATATTGAGCGTCGCCAAGAATTGGAAAACCGCGACTGGTCGCTTGTAGCCGAATCTGGTGCATGCGGCCGGTTTCGAGTTTCACTTCGAGCCAGACTCCCCAATCGAAACGCTGTAACACGCGATAGTGTAAAATCGCCTCACGTGCTTCCGGGTCAATGGGTTTTGCAATCACTGCAAGCGGCTGGTGTTGTACCTTTTTCATGTAATCGACCCAGGTGCCGGTGTCATCTTCGGGTTGGCCGGATACGGCGGCCCAATACGTTTTTTCTACCGTGCGACACTCAAACTGTTCGGAAAGCCGTCGTGCCGCCCGAACGTGCTTCGCCAAAAGCAATATGCCGCTGACCGGGCGGTCAAGCCGATGCGGTACGCCAAGATAACACCGCCCGGGTTTTTGGTCGCGAACGGTCAAAAAGTCCTTGACACGATGTTCGAGCGAATCAATGCCCGGCGGTGCCTGTGTGAGCAACCCAGCAGGTTTGTTCACCGCCAGTACCGGCCCGTCTTCAAGCACGATTTCAAAACCGGGCGCAACCTCCGATAGTTCGTTTGTCATGTGTGAAATCCGGTTTTGGCTGTTTTCTTGTGCAACGACAATGTTGACAATTCGTATGCGTTCACAGCAACTGATGTTCACCATGAGGCACGACGATGCACGAAGAATTTTGTAGCGATTATTCGTTTGTTGGAACCCCGATCTGATTTTGACGCCGGTACTGGCTCGGCGTCATGCCGGTTTCACGGTGAAAAAACCGCATAAAATACTGCGGGTCGACTATCCCGACGTGAGGACCGATCGCGGTGATCTGGAAATTGGTTTCCCGAAGCAGATATTTCGCATGTTCCAAACGGACGCGAATCAACTCGTTTTCGATGGTTCGGCCAATGCACTTTTGGAAACGCCGTTCCAGTGTTCTGCGGGACATTGCGATTTCAGCGGTGATTTGTTGCACGCCGACCGGTTCGACAAATCGTTCCCTGATGTTTTTCAACACTTGGGCAACGTCGGCGTCATGAACGGCGATAATATCGGTTGATTGTCGGGTGACAACTCCTATCGGTGGAATAATAACCGGCAAAGGGGGAAGCGGCTCACCGTTCATTTTTTTGTCGAGCAGTTGAGCCGCTTCATACCCAATGCGGCGGCTGTTCAGGTCAATACTGGAAAGTTGCGGGAAAAAGAGGGAACAATGAAGCCGGTCGTTCCCGCAACCGAGGATCGCGATTTCTTCCGGCACGGCAATATTCGCGTTCAGGCACGCTTCGAGAATATAGGCCGCGTGCAAATCAATGGCGGCCAGCAGTCCCGTCGGCTTGGGAAGGGAACGGAGCCAGTTTTCCAGAAAATCGTCGGACTGTTTCAAAATCGCGTTGAGGCGATAGTCTTTCATTTCCTTTTTGGGAAAACGGCAAACCTCACATGACGCGTCGTTTTCCGCCAAGCGTTGTTGGAAGGCGTCACGGCGGTGTTTCGACCAAACCGTATTATCCGGGCAAAAGAACGCGAAATTTCGGAATCCGCGTTCCAGAAAATGATCCGCCGCCATTTTTCCGGCAAGAATGAAATCTTCCCCAATTTCCGAGGGAAATCGTTGGCCGTCTCCCAAAAGTTCGACGACCGGCAGGTTTTTCTCATGAAGTTCCGCCGCAAAAGCACTGTTCGGAGACCGCGTGATGATCCCGTCACCGTGCCAGGTTTTCAACCAGCCGGGAATTTTTTCCATGACGCCGCGGTCTTCAAAAAAAACTTTCCAATGCGTTTTTTCCCGAATGTATTGCGCAATCCCCTCCAGCATTCCACGGCCATGAGCACGCGATGTTTCAATCATGAGAAGGACTTGTTTTTTCATGGGCGCAACTCTTTCAACATGTCGCAAAAATCCACTTTTTTGTCTTGATATGACATTGTTTTTTGGGAAAATCAATCTATAATGTGTGTAAGATGATCAAATGCTTTCATATTAAATAACCCTCGACCGTTCATTTTCCAGGAATCATTGTATGCAATACCGTCAACTTGGCAAGACAGAAATCAAAGCGTCGGTCATTGGTTTGGGGACCTATCCCATCGGCGGCTGGATGTGGGGTGGAACCGACGAAGCGGATTCCATTCGTACCATTCAGGCATCCCTTGACCACGGAATCAACCTGATCGACACGGCACCCATGTACGGCTACGGCCTTGCCGAAGAGATCGTCGGCAAAGCCATCCAGGGGCGTCGCGACCAGGCGATCATTGCCACGAAATGCGGCATTGTCTGGGATACCGCCGATTGGCCGTCCGGTCAGGGGGAACTCCATTTTTATGCCGATGAAAAAGGGCTGACCGCTGAAAAAACCAAATACTCGTTTTACCGTTACCTCAAACCGGAGTCCATCATCCGCGAAGTCGAGACCAGTCTGAAGCGGCTTGGGACGGACTACATTGACCTCCTGCAAACCCATGCGCAGGAGAATACGACTCCCATCGAGGAAACGATGGCCGCGCTCGAAAAGTTGCGCGAGCAGGGGAAAATTCGCGCAATCGGCAGCTCCAACATCACCAGCGACCAACTGACCCGCTATTGTCAGGCCGGTCAGCTTGACTCCACGCAGGAACGTTTTTCCTATATCGACTGGCTTTCCGAAGAAAACGGTGTTTTGGGAACGTGCCGGACGAATCGCGTCAGTTTTATCGCCTATTCGCCACTGGAGCACGGTTTGCTCACCGGAACGCTTGACCCGAAATTTGATTATCCCGATGGCGATTTCCGCAAAACGGATGCGAGATTTTCCAGTAACAATGTCACAAAAATCAACACGATGCTCGCGAAACTCCAGCCATTGGCCGACCGGCACGGTTTTTCGATCAGCCAGTTGATGCTTGCCTGGACGGTGTCGGGTTACGAACAAATGCACATCATCAGCGGCATGAGAAATATTCGTGAGGTCGGGGAAAACGCCCGTGCCGGGGATACGATATTGACGACGGAGGAAATGCAGGAAATCGAAACCATCGTTGACCGTTCATTGCTTGCCGTCGATGTACCGCAGGTGTATTACTCCTCGTGAAATGTTTTGGAGAGGAAACATGGTGCTTTTTCGTTTCGGATCAGTGGTGATGTTTTGGCTTCTGGCCGCTTTGGGGTCGGCGCAGGAGGCATTGGACATTACGTTCATGGCCGATTACGACAACACGGAGCAAAAGTACATGCTTTTGTTGCCGGAGGGTTTTCATTCCGAAGCACAACATGATTTATTAATTGCACTGCACGGTCATGGTTCCGACCGCAGGCAGTTCATCGAAAATCCACGCGACGAGTGTCGTGGTACACGGGAATTTGCCGCCAAATACGGCATGATCCTCGTTTCGCCGGACTATCGGGCAACGACCTCCTGGATGGGCCCGGCGGCGGAAGCCGACCTTGTCCAAATCATTGGCACGCTGAAACAATCATACAAAGTGAAACGGGTTTTTCTTTGCGGGGGTTCCATGGGAGGAACCGCCGCACTGACGTTTGCCGCGATGCACCCGGAACTGGTCGATGGAGTGGCCGCGATGAATCCCACGGCCAATTTGCTGGAATATGAGGGTTTTCAGGATGCCATTGCCGAATCGTTCGGAGGGACGAAATCGGAAATTCCGTTCGAATACAAAAAACGTTCGGCGGAATACTGGCCGGAACGCCTGACCATGCCGATTGGGGTAACGGTATCGGGAAAAGATGATGTGGTGCCGCCGCAAAGCGCGATGCGGCTGGCAAACGTTTTGAGTCAGTTACAGCGTGACGTCCTCTTTGTGTACCGCGAACAGGCAGGTCATGTGACCAGCCTTGAAGACGCCAGGACCATCCTGGAATTTGTGTTCAACCGGGCAAAATGATGTTTTGCCTGATAACAATAGAAGAGTATGTGAAGAAATCGTTTTCTTCCGCACTGTGTTTCCCACTACTTTTTTGAAAGGCTTTGAAAATGAAAAAATTAAATTGTGTTAAGATGGGGGGGGCTACTTACGCGCTTTTACTCTCGTTGAACTTCTGGTTGTCATTGCAATCATCGGGATTTTGATTGCGCTTCTTTTGCCCGCCGTGCAAGCCGCCCGCGAAGCAGCAAGACGCATGCAGTGTACAAACAATTTGAAACAGCTTGCACTGTCAGTTCACAATTACCACGATGCTTTGAAGGTCATTCCTCCCACGGCCATCAAGTATCACGAAACATCCGATACCGGAGTATTTCCGTCGCCTGCTGCCGATGCTTGGGCTACGGATAAATATTGGCCACGGGGAGGGCACAAGGGAGTTTATAACGGCATGATGGGGTGGAGTGCATTGATCCTCCCCTTTATGGAAGCGGCAAGTATCCATCAGCAAATTGATTTCCTGAGAGGTTCCTACGTCACGTCATGTAATGATGCCTGGGCTTATGGTGCATCGGAAATCGCTAATCCAAAAGGTGACGTATTCAACAAAACTCCTGCCGAAAGTGCGCCTTCGTCATTTCGTTGTCCGAGTAGTCCTCCAGCCTCAACCCCTGGATCACAAAAGGATTACGCCATGCCAGTATCAAGTATGCCGGAGTCTTGTGATGAGACCGGTGGAAGTAGCGACCTTGCTGCAACTTGTGTGAACAGCGGCCGCGGACTTGGTGCCATCACCGGCGGAACAAGCAATACCTTCATGTTTCTGGAGCATTCGCACTGTGCGTTGCGATACGACAATGGCTACGGCTACAATCCCTTTTTCTGGGTGGGACACTGGTACCAGGGAACCCATGTCTGGGGAACCGCCCCCAATGTGGTTCCGGCAAGTAATGACGATGACCGGGGACGTTACCGAAGTGCAAAAAGCTTCCATACTGGCGGTATCAACACCTCAATTTATGACGGTTCTGTCCAATTCGTTTCGGAGACCGTTGATGTGCATGTGGTTTTCGACTCGGCGGTTCGCCGCGATGGAGGAGTCACCAGCCAACGTCCTTGGTGATGAATGACTACTTGTCCATCAGAGACTCCAGTATTAGACTTGTTCGGAAACCCCGAAATGGATTTACCTGTTTTTTGCCAAAGAACGAACATCATGGGTAAAACAGGCATGGTTTCGCGAAGTTTCCGATAACAAGTCCAATACAATAACAGATTTACAATAGCAAATTGCAGTAGCTTAGATCAATTAGGGGGATAAAAAATTATTTCATCGATTTTCGTTCAAAATCCGTGTTTCACCCGTGGCAAAGGAAAAATCTTCGTGTTCCTTCGTGCTTCGTGGTGAAAAAAGTATCTGATTTGCTTAAACCGGTGACGAATTTGCTTAAATCACTGTTTCCGAACAAGTCTATTAAACTTCAACCGCTAAATCAGGAGCCGAACATGTATCGATTACTTTGTTGCTTGACAGGATTATCTTGCCTTTTCGTCTTGGGATGCGGTCCCAAACTCCCTTATGAAGTGGTTCCACTTTCCGGTACGGTGACGTACCAAGGAACTCCGGTTCCGGGTTTGCCGATTTTTTTTCTGCCTGAAACGGGACGTCCCAGTAACGGGTTTTCTGACAAGAATGGGAAATTCACCATGATCTATACGGCCAAAGTGGATGGTGTTCAAACCGGCAAAGGCACGTTTTATTTCGAATTGAGTCCCAACGACGGAAGTCATTACGATAATAGGGAATTGCTGGAAACGATTGCAAAAAAATATGGTAAACAAGGACATGGTCAAGGAAGCGAGTTGTTGCAGTTTGAAATCACGAAAAAGGAGAAAAATTTCGAGTTGAAGCTGGAGTGAGGCATGAAAATTTCGTGCAGAATCGGTGAATTCCGCTCTGAAAGATCGCAATGTTTCTCACTCCCGGTTTCAACCGTGGGTGAGAGGTATTCTGCCCTTGCAGGGCAGGTTTGCAAATTCCAAAAAAACTTTGACACACCATTGGAACAGCTCTTGCTTTTCCTATCGCTATTGAAGAAAATAGACTTTGACATTTCACCGGCATTGTTGATTAAATATTAAAAAAACACGGCACAAACGCGAATTTTTTCCGTAATGGGTGTAGTCAGGTTTGTCAAAACCACCC
>WRMR01000099.1 GCA_009776995.1 Planctomycetaceae bacterium
TCATCCCTATTCGTGGTACGTCATGGTTGTCATCGACCATGATTCACGCAGAATCATGGGCTTTGATGTGTTTGAACAGCAACCCGACCACGTGCAAAACATTCGACACCTTGTACAAGGCCGCGAATGTGCATAGCCAGACGTTCCGGGGCAAAAGTCAAGGTGAAACTCGAATTTCTGGAAGGCAGGCGACATCTGCCCATTATCAAAGTCGAACGCATATGATTTTCTGATTGTCAAAGATCGGTTGCCGGTCACTGTACGTGCCAACGGCGGATTTGCGGTTGTTTTTGCCACGACTGAAAGTGTGACGATTCATTTCTGCAAGGCTCCTCGCTCAATGCTTCCCGTTTTTGGGTTTCGATTCGGTGGTTTTTGACCCTTTCAAAGAATCTGGACAAGCACAGCGGCGCGGCATGGGATTGGTTGTGGGCAAAGAATTTTGTTGACTGCTCAGTTCCCCAGCCGGTGTTTTCTTTTTCGTTTCACACCCCAATGAGATAATGTAGCCGTTCACGGGTTTTTTGAGTGATTTTTTATATCTCTTTTGTATTAAACAACTTACGAAATTCACTAATCATCATATATTAGCAAGAAATACAAAAACACGAATTTCGCAAGTGATTGATATTCAACAAGTTACAAAAATTATCTTTTTACACCCGTGAACGGCTACGAGATAATAAACATCAGGAATAAAAAACTGTAAATCGCGAAACGACTCAATGCAACAAAGTTAAATCCAATTGTATGCATGATTTTCCTTTCAAAATGCAATCCTAACATAATTTGTGAAGGAATGTACCCCTGAAAATAGGTAAATTTTGGCCGGCTTGACAGTTTGATGCCACTTTTTGTGAGGATAGAACATCTTCTGGACAATTATAGATACGAAAGGATAGAAGGGATACAATATTAGCGGTTAATAAACATGATAATCAGACTAATGACATAATACATTATGAAAAAAAACCAGAACAAAAGAAAAAGTATGCCAGAAAGTACGTTCCCATCCTGTATAGACTTAATTACGTTCATAACTGCAAATATAGAAAAAGACACCATTAGTAAAATATGTAACGGGTTAAAATACAACCTATAGGCATTGCGTCGTTTTTTCTGCAAGATTTTCTGCCAGAAAGGATATTTTGCCTCGATGGCTTTCGTTTCTAAATCCCAACGCTTTAATTTCGCAAATATCTTTTTCATCATTTTCAGGAAGCATCGTATCATGATTGTACTCTTCCAAATGTTTCGGCCAAAGACCTGGAAGGGAGACAGCTATCCGCCATCAAATGGTACAGAACCTAAACCTAACGATGGCGGTAACAATTCTCAAATTTTACCTTAAACCCAATGTTTCCAAACAATCACACCATTGCTTTTTGGGAAAAATTGAACCTTGAGAAATAAGATTCTCGGCTGCAAATATCGCAAGATCAAAAACCGGATCTCCTAATAGCTCTCCCATCACACAACCAAATTCAAAACCTGGCACTCCCCCGATAGCTGTAGTTCCAATTAATCCCCCAACCAAGCATTTTGCTGGAACAGGAATTGACGACAAGCAATCGGCAGCTGTAACAGCCGCATACGCATGTGATTGGAGCGTGGCCCCCTTATCACAGTAATTTCCAATTGCAGAAGCTACATTGCATAAACAATCAAGACCCTCAATTACAGGGTGATCACCTATTCCAGGAATCGTATCAAGGACATAAAGAAGCAAACATACGCATTGAAAGCGTGGGGTATTATTCACAGGATGAACTAACGTACAAATAAATGACTGATCAACAGTATCACATGCTGATGGGCAATAATTCACACAGAACATATACTGAGCATACTTTCCTGGATACCACCATCCTTTGCCAAATTGTTCGTAACAGTCATCTTCACACCCCATGATGCAACTTTGCCGTGGAGTACAACCAATGCATTTTTTTCCTAAAGGATCCAAGTAATTGGTGACCGCGTTATAAGCATATCGATAAAGATTTACATGATCACCTTGATATCCAATCGGATCTCGTGTAATAAACCTTCCCTGTGTCGTATGATAAATCCGGTTGCGATAGAGCATGAGGCCGGTTTCGTTGTCAAGGACTTGGCCAGTGAAGGTTCGTGTCACATTGCATGTTGAGTTTGCTCGCACAACAAACGCCGCATCGAAGATATTGACCTTGCCAAAGGCAGAGTAGGTGTACCGCTCCTGCACAACACCGGAGGTGTTGACGACTGCGACAACATTCCAGTTCGGATCAGCCACGGAATAGTAGTCAGCGGCACCTTTGCGGTACATGACAAGATCGTCAATGTAGCGCAATCCCCAAACGTATAATATATCAGCAGTTGTCGCTGCTCCAACACGTTCTTCAAGGCATTGCCAGTTTTCATTAAAGTAAAACAGCCTTGTCTCACTTCCAACGACCTTTTTCACACGGTGATTGACTCCATTGTATTGATACGTAGCAACAACCGTTGTACCATCCTAATCTGCACCAAACGGTTCCAGGCATCGTAAATCAGCGTGAAATTTGCTCCCCAGTTGTCGGGCTTGACAACCTTTGTCATGTTACCGTTGGCGTCATTGGCAACGTGAGTTGTGGCACCAGCAACAGTCAAAACCTCATTAGCCTTGTTGTGCGTTCGTGCCTGTGCAAACTAAAACCTCCGCCGGTTTGCCTGGATCGCTTTCGCTCATCCTGACATTATACTATTCCCTTCCGCGCTTTTCAAGGACGGAATTGGAATTTTATTTATGGTGACGGCTCGGTGAGTTTCTCTTCCGGGGCGATCAACCCGAAGGTTTACGTCTCGCTCTTCACATGCGGTCCAGAGGATATCGCCGACATCAGACAATAGGTCTGACTCACGAGAGTCGCAATCTTACGATAGCTGTTCCGTTGTTTCTCCTCCGCCTGTCCCTTACCATTTTTTCGTGAAGCCCGCTTCGCCAGCATGGATGGTTGCCCGATCATACCATTTTGCATCATAGTTGACATGGAATAGTTTATCGCCTTCGGGATTCATCTTCCAGCCCGCTCCAAGGCCGAAATTCAAGTAATCCCGGCCGATGCGGCTTCCCCAAATCTCCGTAGCCGGTTGATGGGGTTGTGTTCCATTGGCAAACCGGACTCCGAGTGCCGGATACTCCTGGTGATTGACCTGCGTTGCGTACTGGAGTTTGGTATTCAGAGCAAGCCTGTTATGCAAATTGTACTCGCCACCCACACCGAAACGAAGCATCACCCGTTCCAGCGAGGCAGTGTCGTACAGTAAGGCAGCTTCCCCTGCGGATTCCCGGTAATCACGAATCCAGGCCTGTTCGAAGTCCGCAGCGGCAACAGGCAACACCCGGAGACCTGGTAGCCAGCGAACCGGTCGAGTCAACTCAATGCTTGCCGCCAGAGCACTGCCGCTCGTCGTGCCACTGAGTTGCCCCAGCAAGGCGTCGTGCCGTCCCGACAGCGTGGCCGGAAGCGAGACAGTGCGATGGAAATGATACTGCTGGCGTGAATAACCGAGGTAGGCCTTCATTTCGAGTTTTCCGGCCAATCGGGTCATGGTGTAAAAGCCGATTTCATAGTCATCCATCCTGGCCCGACCGGTTTCCTGACGCAGATACGGATTGGCATATTGGAACGTCACCCCCAAAACCGAGTCTTTTGTGAGCCACTGGTCCGCACCGACAGCGACTCCGTAACGGTTGATGGTCGATGCGTGGGCGTTATGATCATCACCGATCTTTTCATGGCGTGCCGTAAATTCGCCCCAGAGTTGTCGTTCATGTCGGTTTACGCCGGGAATGGAATCGTCGAATGTCAGCCGATGGAACGGATGCCGCCACGGTTCCTTGAGTGCCATGAAGAGGGCGTTCGGCGTCAAATCACCGTGAAGCTGGTCCAACTGTTTTCGAACATCATCATCAGTCCAGTCCGGATCGGACAGCCGGTCGATCAGGGGATAAAGACCGGGATCACCGTTGACGATGAGCCAATCGATCGTCGTGCCGATTTCCGTGCGATTCGGCGTGTCGCCGAGACTGCCAAAGCCGTTGTTCGGGTCGAATCGAAACCAGAGATCAAACGTATCACGGCTGCTCCAACCCTGTTCCATGACCACACCACGGGGAAGAAGCCCCATCGTATTCAGGATGAACCCGTCTCCTGTGATCCCCGTGGTAGCGGTCGCATCAATGATCGTAAAGCGGCTGGAAAGATCGAACCTTTGCGAGTCGTTCCAGTAATCCACCCCGACGTTGAGCGTCGTTGCCGGGTCAATGCTCACTGTGCCGCCCTGGACAACGACTTGATCGCTGAAACCGCCATAAATTGGTACGATACGAACGTCAAAACTGCTCCCTCCATCGAAAGTCAAGTCCCCGTTGATGGTCAGGGGATTTTTTTGGGGAAGTGTGGAGTCGTTGGTAAATCGCGTCAAACCGCCGGGGTTCATGGTTCCGCCGGACATGATGATCGTATCGCCGATGGTCCCCGTGCCGGAAAGTATCGCGCCGGTTTCCACGCGAAATTGTGCCGCCTGGCTGTAATCACCTGTGACGTCGAGTGTTCCACTGGAAACCAGCACATTGCCGGCAAAACCGGAGCCGGAAGTGACATCCGCAAGCCGCACGGTTCCTCCACCGGTTTTATTGAATACGGCTGAGCTCGAACCTGTCAGGTTGCCGGTATGAATGACAAGCACACCACTGTCAGCAACAAGATTGCCTGCCACCCCATCGTCAATGAAAATATTATTTTCGAGCGTGACATCGTCAAGTGCCCAGAGCGTTGTGTTACCAAGAAAGCCAATTTCGCCGCCACCGAGTTGGTTTGCCAGGTTGAATTCCACGGTACCGCCGTGCAAGTCGATTCCGCTGATGAAATTGTTGCCGCCGGTGTTGGTGAACGTCAATGTGCCGGAACCGAATTTCTCAAGTTTACCGGTTGACACAAGTTCATCCGAAGTACCGGAATTGACATACACGCCGAACGCGGAATCCGCATCCGCCGTGATGCCGCCCGAGCCGCTGATGGTGTAATTGCCGTTGGAGTCGGTTTCAGACGTATTCCGGCCAACGACAAGACCGCTCACCCTGATGATCGGATTGAGACCGCCGGGCAAATTCACATCGAAGTCATCCGCCCCGGAAATGTAAACCTTATCGCCGGGCAGGAAGTTAGTGTCGTGTTTTGAGTTGTCTTCCTGTAACGAACGAAAGTAGGGATTGCTCGTCCAGTCGCCGCTTTTAGGGAGTGGACCGCCGCCTGTCCAGTCCATGGAGAGTGAACTGAGGGTGTGTGTGAGCCAAACGTTGTTACCCGTGCCGCTGGCGGCTGAGTCGTTGCCGAAAGTAAACGAATAGCCGCCGCGCGGACCGTCACCGGAATTGGGATCGACTGCAAAGCCGTCCATCGCCAGCTTGAGTTCGGAGTTCAGGCCGGCAACCGTGTTGATATTGCTGAATCCGTCACTTGTGCGAATGATGAGGTAATCGCCATGTGTGAAATAGTCGCCGCCGAGTGTCGAGACGCCAATGAGACCGTCCACCATGGTCACATTATTGCTGATGATATTCAGGAGGCTGTTGTTACTCATCGGGATTAACTGTCCATCGTCAACCAGTCCGCTTTGAGTTTGACCTACTCCACCAGCGTTGGCGGTGTAGAGCAACACGAAGTCCGAAAGATTGATGGACGACGATGCCTTCAGCGTGAGCGTGGAAGGTGTCCGGGTTTGCGGCAGCGTCGAAATGTCCCAGTCGTCGGGATTCAAAATCACTCCGTCCGTAACGCTGATGGTTGCCGCATCGATGATCGCGCCGCCCATCATAATCACCGTTCCAGGTTGACTGAGACTGTCACCGGCAAGATGGAAGTATCCCGAATTCACAAACTCAACCCGGTCGAAGCCCGAAGCACGTGACAGATCGAAAAACAACACGTGATCGGCGATTCCCTGAACGGTGGTCGATCCCATACTGAACGTGGCACCGTCATCGTTCCAGAAATTCACCATGGCCGCAGGGTTGTCGCCGGACGCCTGGATGTTCAATTCGCCGCCGCCGGCAATGCCACTCCAAAAAATCACCTCTCCGGCAACGCTCAAATTGAAAACCCCGCCAGCTTCGACGTACAGATCGTTCAAGCCACTGACCGTCATGTTATTGTAAAGTTGGAGATTGTCCGCCAGGACATTCATTGACGTGTTGCCGGCAACATAAAACGCTCCGCCGTTGCTGCCGCCGATGTCAACGTCTGCAATCGTCTCAACATTTCTCAAATCGACGTAATTTTGGTCTCCCGCTCCGGCTTGGGTGCGGAATGTATTGGTCAATTCCGGAACAAAATGTGAAACAGTAATGTTTTTCGTCTCTCCGATGACGTCCCCACCCGTGAACGTGAAATAACCGGAATTGTTTGCGTTGTTGTTTGCATGACCGTAGGAAAAATTGTTGACGATGTTGACCGTACCGCGTTCGATTTCCGTTCCGTCGGTGTAAGAGTTATTGCCGGCCAACGTCAGTGTTCCAGTGCCGCTCTGGATGACTTTGCCGAGACCGCTGATCGTCTGGGTTTCCGTCACGTCGTCGGAATGGTTGTATGCCAGCACGGTGTTGGCACTCATCACGAAACCCGACGTAACAATTCTTCCTGTCGTGCCGCCATTGCCGAGTTGTAGCGTCCCATCCTGAATTTCGACGGTTTTGTTTTGCAGATTGTTACTGTCGTTTGTCAGAACGAGTATTCCTGTTCCTTTCTTCGTCAGACTTCCTGTTCCGGTTATGACGCCGGCAAAGGTGATTTCGTTGCTACCGGTGTCCAGAGTTACGCCGGACTGTGTGCTTCCGGTTGGCGTGGTGGACAGAGTTCCAATATTGGCGTTGCCGCTGTAACCGAAATTGATGAACTGAAAATTTTGCACATTGCCGATGGCAGTGTCGTTGTTTTTATTCAGTGTGTTGTTGGTAAAGGCATCGCCGCTGCCTGAAGCGACGAAGCCGCCGAACAGATTCGAGCCGTTCAAATTGGCCATGTTGCCAATGGTCACGGTGTTGTTTGTGGCGGAACCTCCGCTGCTGTAACCGCCATAAATATCGCCGATGACACTTCCGTCAGAAATATGGACTTGATTATTTGTGACGGCACCACTGCCACCGGAATACCCGCCGTAGAGCGAAGCAGTGACATTTCCTCCGCTGATGTCGATGATGTTGCCGTCAACCAGTCCGGCAGTATTGATGCTCTGACCGCCGAAGACCGTTCCCCTGGAGATTGTTCCGCCTGTGATAGCCACAGTGTTTCCGGTAATGCTGGAGCCGGATTGTCCCCGACCGCCATAAATTCTGGCGTTGCTAATCGTTCCGCCGCTGAGCGTTACCGAATTATTGGACACGGTGTTTGCTCCGATGGCACTGTAGGCTCCCGCTATGATCACATCATTGCCTGTGATGCTGCCACCATCAATGGTAACGCTGTTCGTGGAGAGCAGTCCGCCATTTCCTTGTGAATACGCACCATAAAGGTTGCTTCGCAGAGTTGCTCCCGGGCCAATGGTGACGACATTGCCCGTGGCATTGTTGCCGTTACCGCCGTTAATCCAGCCGCCGAACACGATTCCGCGCACGGTGGCATTTTCCACCAAAACACTGTTGTCGGCAACATTGCCGCTATAACTCCAGCCACCGAAAACGTTTCCGCTGGAAACGTTGGCCGTGGAGCCGATAGTTCCGCCCTGAATGGAGACATCGTTGTTCGTGGAATTGTCCCCGGAGTTTGCCGCGATGCCGCCGAAGACATGGCCTCCGACATTTTGGTTGACCGTAAATGTGTTGCTGGAATGTGCAGTGGGAAAGAGCGAGTTCGGCATGTTCGGCGCGTTCGTTCCGAACACGTCCGTCGGATTGCCGGTATTTAAGGTTTGCCCTTGAATTTCACCTGTTGGCAAAAGAAACGAGTCAAGGAGTACCGCCATCACAGTGGCAATCATGACTCGACATAAACTGTTGGCATTCGTTTGCATGACGGATCGGAAAAAACGACAAAAAACACATGGACTTATGTACACATTTGACATCGGTTTATTCGCAGATCAATCCTGATAGAAAAAACGAGATTAACTAACGTTAGTAAACTATTTTTGTTTACCACAACCGGTTATACCGCCTGTCAAGATAATTCTTATTTGGTGAGATTTGATTCATGTTGCTTTTTCACGGGCAAACTCACGGTTGGCAATTCGTGTGATTTGGCCGCCCGAAAAAGCAAACCAAGGGGGCGAAAAACTGCCAAAATCTGCTACAATTATGTTTCGCTTGGATTGTTCATGTTTCCTCATCACCCTGCCACGAGTGAGAGCGGTTTGATGTACGCAGGTATCAAAGAAGCATTTGCCCCCATTGCCC
This sequence comes from Planctomycetaceae bacterium, assembly GCA_009776995.1. Classification (GTDB taxonomy): domain Bacteria; phylum Planctomycetota; class Planctomycetia; order Pirellulales; family Thermoguttaceae; genus WRMR01. Next base: position 8,411 of record WRMR01000099.1, read on the forward strand.
CAATCGCAATTCTGGTCGTGATTTTTCAATTCGTGACCGGGTTTATGAAACCGGCCATGTTCTCCTATTGGATCGCCGGATCACTTTTGGCGGGTGTGGGACTGTTTCTCTTCCTGCGGGGGGTGCAACTCTGCCTGTCCCCCATGGGCGAACTGATCGGCAATCGTTTCATTTTCATGCCGAACATGACCGCGTTGGTTCTCATTGTGTTCCTGATCGGGACGCTTGCTTGCGCCGCCGACCCCAGTGTGGCCGTGCTGAACGCCAATGTCAAGGCTGCAACGGGCGAACATGCGCCTGCACCGCTGTTGTTCCTGCTGATTGTCACGTCGGGGATCGGCGTCTTGCTTGTGGCGGGAATGATGCGAATTGTTTGGAACACTTCCCCGGCGGCAATGCTTGGCGGACTTGTCGGGTTGGTCTTGATTCTCTCGTGTGTCGCGCCGAAATCATTTGTGCCGCTGGCTCTCGATTCCGGAGGTGTTGCCACCGGTCCGTTGACCGTGCCGTTTTTTCTGGCCATTGGTCTGGGGTTTGTCTCGAACCTGGCCGGGCGTTCCGCTTCCTCGGACGGTTTCGGGCTGCTGGGGATTGTTGCGTTGGGGCCGATTCTCGGTGTGTTGCTCCTGGGGTTGGCTTGGGGCGATGCCGATACGACGGAACCAACGACCCTGACGCATGCTGCTGACAATGCGGCTCCAGCCATTGCAGATGATGCGGCAAATCATGCGGTTGATGAAAACGCGAAACCGGCGATTCATCCCGGTTTTTTGGGACTGTTGCGCGACTTTTTGAACATCGGTGGAACAACCGCTACTGTCTTGCGCGGCATTGTGCCGTTGATGATCATCGGCTGGTTCGTCGGCGTGCGGCCGTCACGAGTGTCGTCGGAATACAAAATCCGGCTGTTGAAGGGCACCGTTTGGACGCTCATCGGTTTGATCCTGTTCCTGCAAGCGGTCGAGGTGGGATTCCAGCCGATTGCCGAACAACTTGGCAACACACTGGCCGGAATCCGGCACGGCTGGGCCCTTGTCCCGGCGGGACTGCTGCTCGGATTGGCCGTCGGGCTGGCGGAACCCTCCGTCCATGTCCTCGGCAACCAGGTCGAAGAGGTCACCGACGGAGCCATTCCCAAGCGGCTGCTGTTGATCCTGATGGCAGGCGGCGTTGCGTTGGCTGCGGCTCTCGGCATGACAAGGCTGGTCTGCGGATTTTCGGTGCTCTGGATCGTGATTCCCGGCTATCTGCTGATCATCGCACTGAGCTTTTTGTGTTCCCGGACGTTTGCGTCCATTGCCTACGACGCCAGTACGGTGGTCACCGGTCCGATGCTGGTGACGTTCCTGCTGGTCGTCGCCATGGGAGCCGCCGATGCTCTCGAAGGGCGTGACCGCATGACGCACGGTTTCGGTTTTGTGGCGATTGTTGCCATGGTGCCGGTTCTTGTCGTCATGACCGTGGGGGCATTCAACAAAACCCGAGAAAAATTACGGGCGAAAAAGATCGAAACAACCTCATTTTCGGAGTAAAACCATGAAACTTGAAGAAGGCTACGAACTGATCCTCACCATTGTCAACAAGGGCTGGTCCGAAAAGGTCATCAAAGTCAGCCGCCAGGCCGGTGCGCAGGGCGCGACCGTGTTGCACGCGCGCGGCAGCGGATTGCACGAGATCACCAGCTTTCTGGGGATCGCCATTGAACCGGAAAAGGAGGTGGTTCTCAACGTCGTGCCGCATACCATGTCAGAGGCAATCGTCGCCGCGATTTCCGACGCGATCAACCTGAAAGCCCACGGCACCGGCATCTCCATGATTCTCCCCCTCCGCGGCGTCACGGGGTTGTTCGAGCAGCCGGAAAACCACTGATGGCCTCAAGATGTTTCTTTCCCCGCAGGCCATGGACCAAGATTGATCCCTGCTCCAGCACCACATTGAGTAGTTGGTTGAGTCAAGTGGATACCTATACTCTGTGAAGGCAAAATTTCAAAAAATCCAAGTGGATTGTGACAATTCCCCTCCGGAACTTTTCGATATTCGCTAGTGTTTTATCGGCTGAACCCGTGTGGACAGGGATTTTGCCGCCACCCCCCCAAAAAAACGGCGGCCACTTCGTGACCGCCGCGTTGATTTTGGCGAAAAATGTTCCGGCGAAAGCCTTATGGTTTCGTTACTTCAATATTGAACTCCACCGGTTTGGAACTCTTGGGAACTTCCAGGCGAAGTCCTGATGTTGCAGGATTGGAAAACTTGGGATCGACGAGTGGCGTAATCTTGGGAGGTGCGGCTGGGGGACCTCCGCCGGCTGGCATAACAACTTCTCCCATAACCTCGGCATAATAATTCTAAAAAAGCAAGTGAAAACCACACCAATCTGCGAGTAAAAACGGGTGAGAAGAGCATCGATGGTCACAGCTCGAACGAGTCTCAAACGTTACACCCGTTCGCTGATTGAGGTTTGCAACAGGTTCATCTGGTGTTTCATCAGATTGATGACCGTGTTGAATTCGATGTTGTTTTTGGCCATTTCGGTGACCTGATATTCCATGCCGACGTTGTTGTAATCGTGCTGCAAAATCGGAATGTTGGTCGGCCAGGTTCCGCCGCCGGTTGTGGTCGAGCTTTTCAACGGGTATCGCGTCTCGGCGGAACCGCCCGGCTCGTAGCGATGTTCAATCGCCCGTGCCAAATCGCGTTTGAACAGCCCGACGTCCATGTCCTTCATTTTGTAGTCAGGCGTGTCGAAGTTGGCGATGTTCCCTGCGAGCAGGTTCTGCCGGGCTTCGTTGAAAATCGCGACTTGTTCCAACGCCGGAACCGTCGTCCCGCCGAAGATCGCGTGAAACTGCATCGTGGGGCGTATCATGGGGTTACTCCGTAACGGCTTCGGGCTTCGGACATCGGACTTCGGACTTCAAATTTTTATCAAGGCCAGACGACTTCTTCTGAAGCCTGAAGCCTGAAGTCTGAAGCCTTGATGTCAACGTCCGCAGACCGATGCCGAGTGCGGCGGCGGTTTTGGCGCGATGGCCGTTAAATCGTTCGAGTGTCAAACGGATGAGTTGCTCTTCCATTTCGTGAAGCGTCATGCCGACGAATGGCAACGCGTCCTCGTCATGATTCGGAGGTAGGGCGGTCACGCCGTGACCGCCGAAATCAGATTCGCGCGATGTGTTCGGCAAAAGTTCCCCGCGTTCTTCCTCCCAACGGACGATCCCGTTGCCCGGCGAAAACCTGGCGGAAACCAGGCTCCGGTGGGCTTCGGACTTCGGACTTCGGACTTCAGACGCCGCTTCGTGACTCTTTCCTGAATCCTGAATCCTTAAGTCTGAAGCCTGAAGCCCGCCTGTCATTCCCGAATGCTCAAACAGCCAGCCGCGAATTTCATCGGCGTCCACTGTGTCGGCGTCGGCAAAGATGGTTGTCCGGGTAATAACGTTCTCCAATTGCCGGACGTTGCCCGGCCAGCGATAGTCACACAAAAGATTGATTGCCCCGTCGCTGAATTGCACCGGTTCGCGTCCCAACCGTTCGGCAGCTTTATCGGCAAAGTGCGTCACCAGTTCCGGAAAACGACTGCACA
>WRMR01000100.1 GCA_009776995.1 Planctomycetaceae bacterium
TGAGCGTCGCGATGGGGGAAAACCTCGGCGGCGGTGCACTCGAGTCGCTCATGCGCATGCTGACGCAACAGAACCTGATGGAAGACATGAACAAGAGCATGGGAACGGCGTTCATCATCATGCTGGATAAGGTCAGCGGTGCTTTCCTGGTCGTGCTGGGGCAGGTCATTCCACCGCTCTATGACTTCGTTAATTACGAAACGGCACTGCAACGGGGCTTCGACGTCCCGGTAAGCTGGATGGTCGTGCATGGCCTGACGACCTTCGGCTATATGCTGCCGCTTTTCCTTGTCGGATATATCATTCTCAAAAATCGCGAGGTGGCAAAATGACAAACAACAAATTTCGCACGAGGATCATTTATATTGTTGTGATCATCGCGTTGCTCGTCCCGCTGTTTTTACTCGGCAAACCCGCTTCGGTCCAAAAGGGCGACGAAGGGCAGGTCCAGTTGAGAGGCGGTATTTTGGCCGGTATTCGCGAAAAGGAGAATATCACCGATGCCCAGTTGGGGGAGATTGACCCTGCGAGTAGCACAATGAAACTGGCCACCTTTGGAATGCGGGGGGTGGCACTGGTTCTGCTTTGGCACAAGTCGCTCGACTATGAGAAGAAGTCTGACTGGAACAACGTCGTTGTGACCAGCAAGCAGATCACGATGCTGGAACCGCGATTCACGACCGTTTGGGATTTCCTCGGCTGGCGATTGGCCTACAACGCTTCGCGCGACCAGGACGACTATCGTGAACGCTACCGTTGGGTGATCCGCGGGTATGAGTTCCTTGAAGATGGAATCCACTATAACATGCTGGCACCGTTCCTTTATCACAAAGCCGGTTGGACCATCTCGCAGAAGATTGGTATTTCCGACGAAAAGGTGCAATACCGCCAACTGTTCTGGCAGGATGATGAATTTCATGGTGCCCCGCACATTCCTTACCCCAACGGAACGCCGGAAATCGCCAATCGTGACAATTGGCTTTACGGTATCCCGCTCTATGAACATTCCGAGGAAATATTCTCGAAGGTGGAAGACGACTTTGTTACAAGAAGGGCGGAAGGGCTTGTCACCGACGACCAGGTGAAAGATTACTATAATAGTGATAATAAAAAGTGGAGCATCGGCAACATGGCTCGTCCACTTTTTTATGCCCATTCGCGGATGAACCATATTCACTATGCGGACTGGTATGAACAGGACGGCAGTTTCGGTGAAAAAGCCAAAGAAAATTGGAGAAAAGCTCAAACGATCTGGGATTCGTTCGGTGACAAGAGGATCTCCACGACGATTGATGACCGCAGAAATCCCGACCAAAAGCGGGTGATTTACCTGAAAGCGGCCGCCGAGACGCAGGCAAAGATCGACCAATTGAACGAGGAACTGGTTTCATTGCTCGCGCCGCGAACGAAAAGAGACCTGTATGTGGAACGCTGGAATTTGCTGACCGACCTGCAACAAGGGGCACTCGTCACTGCGGTGAAAAAGTACAATGTGGAACATTATGTGGCCATCCGTGAATACCTGGATGAAACGCAGCCCGATTGGGAGGAAAAGCTGACGGAACTGCGCAATTCGCTTATTGAAGACCCGGAGGAATTGGCCGCTTACCTGATTCCTGAACCGATTCGCAAAGGGATGCGGGGAATGGAGCAAAGTGACGAACGCGACGAAGTCAACATGGCGCAAAAAGCCGGACGGGCATTGGAGGAGGTGGTCAACCAGGCATCAAGTGCCCTTGCACTGACTCCTACGGCTATCGCGGGCGAAATCGGAAGTTGGGAAACCCGTCAGCGGGAGGATTACGAGGAATACCAGGAGAAACTGGCGGAAAACCCGGAATTGGCCGACGATCCCGATTTCCCAAAAGTCGAGCCGCCAACCCGTAACGCACCGCGTGCCCGTGAGATTGTGCAAGAATTGGATGACGAGAATTATCATCACCAGTTGCCGGGTATGTTCTGCGAATTGACCAATTATGTGCATTACGGTCAGGAGATTGACGTCGAACAGACGTCGGAAGCCGTCAGTGCCAATGAAGCAAAATACTGGGCACGTCGCGCGTTCAATGAAGACGGCAATATCTTCCTTGCGAATGAAAAATACCTGGAATCCATGCGAATTTGGAGCGAATTGCTGGACAATCCCCGGTATGAATACCTGAACAACGATCTGTTCCGCCGCGACTTCGTGGATTTTGTTGATAAATACCGGCACGTTACCGACCGGCTGGACGACTCGGAACGCGGGACACTCTATCCTGTGGACTTTCCGTTTGCGAAAATCGTTCGTCTGGAACTTGAGAACGGGATGATCAATCCGTTGAGGGATTCACTCGTTTACCTCCGGCATCGTCATGAAAACGGGGATTACGATGAAATTGTTGACCGCTCCGTGTTGTTGCTCAAAGCCTGGAACGGTACCATGCAGGGTTACGAGTACCTGAAATACGTGCCGGTGCCGGAATACAAGGACGAAGTGGCCGAAGTCTTTGCGTTGTACGTCGATTCGCTGCAAAAGACGGAGCGGCAGTTTGCGTCCGATGTCCCCCTGTTGGAATTCATCAGTACAGTCATGTACTACGAACCGATCACTCGCGAAGCCCTCCGCAAGACCGAGCAGATCAATTTGGCCGAGGAAAGCGAAACCCTCCTGGACAAGCTGGCCGACGCGGCACTGGATTGGAGTCTTGTCGTGGCGCAGTATCCCATTTTGAAACTCCCGGCGGACGCATATATCGATCAGACCAACCTTTTCAGCACATCGTACCTGCGCACCTGCCATGATCAAATCACCACGATCATTGCCCTTTATGTGGATACCTGCAAAAAGCTGAATCGTCCGGTCACGACGGATTTCCCATTGCATGAATTGTTGCCAGCGGGAGTCACGGCGGCCGTTGACCCGGCAACGGTTGTTCAGGCAACAGTTGCACCAATTGATCCGACAGCAGTTGATTCGGCAACCGATGCCGAACCGGTTCAGGAAGATGCCGTCCCCGCCGATAGCCAATAGTTGAAAAGGTGGGGACATTGTGCCGAAAACCATTAAACTTGCCATTTATTTCAACGACGAACTGAGAGCGGTCAAGGAATTGGCTCTCCCGTTCGTCATTGGACGCAGCCATGACGCGAATCTCACGATCCCGCATCCTATGGTCAGTCGCAGGCACTGTCTCATTTTTGATGACAAGGGAGTCGTTCGCCTGCAAGATCTCGGCTCGTTGAACGGAACCTGGGTTGGCAAGGAACGCATCATGGAGTTGGTATTCGAAGACGGTTCCGAGTTTCTGATCGGGAACATTCGTTTCGTGTTCAACCCCGACGACACAGTCAAGATGCCCGCGTTTCCTGTGGCTCCGGATTCGGACATTGTCAAAGCAAACGACGTCTTGAGTTTATCCGACGAATTGACTCCGCCTTTGCCGCCTCCTGCTTCACAGCCCACCATGAGCAGGCCGGCGGCTCCGAATTTCATCAAACCGCTTTCGTTCCCCACCGACGATGGGGAAAGCGGCATTCTGAAACTGAACGACGTGATTGACCTGGCCGACGTCATCGACAAGGAAGCGTCAACCCCGCCGTCACTCCGGGAAGAAAAGTGACGTCTGCATTTCGCCCCGATATTGCCCCGCGAGACAGGACTCCGGTGCGGGAGTTTCTGCAATCCGAAATTCTTGCCCGACAGGTGGAAGCGGGCGTTTTGCTTGCTGTTTCCGGCGGAGCCGACAGCACGGCCATGTTGCGGTGTTTTGTCGCGATTATGCAATCTCGCACACCCCCTGCCGCAATTCATGTTGCACATGTCAATCATGCCTTGCGAGGACGCGAATCGGACGACGACGCGGTGTTTGTTCGGCAACTGGCCGGGCAATTCGGGTTGCCGTATCACGAAACGCTTTTGACTTCGGAAATGCTCGCAACAGATGATTCGGGCAGCATCGAAGCGGCGGCTCGCGGTTTGCGTTATGATTTCCTGCGACAGACTGCCGAGCAAAACGCGTTACGACATGTCGCCGTTGCGCACAACGCCGACGATCAGGCCGAAACGGTTTTGCACCGCATCATTCGCGGAACGGGCGTCGCAGGGCTGGCCGGTATTCCGCCCGTTCGAACACTGGGTGAGGCCGTGACACTCATCCGCCCCATGCTGGCGTTTTCGCGGCGTACCATTCTCGATTATCTCGACGCGATCCAACAACCATTCCGCACCGATTCGACAAATGCCGAATCGCGTTACACACGCAATAAAATCCGCAACAATCTGATTCCGCAACTTGCTTCGGAGTATCATCCTGCTGTTGTTGACGCCCTTGTCCGGTTGGGTGCCCAAGCCACCGAATGGGCTGATTATATCAAGTCACAAACGGACGCACTGTACGACCGGGCCGTGACACATCACGCGGAATACATCGCTGTTCGACTGGAAGCTCTCGCCGATGCGCCGCAACTATTGGTACGCGAACTGTTCGTCATAATCTGGTTGAGGCAACACTGGCGTCAGCGTGACATGGCCTATGCGCATTGGCAACGACTCGCCGAAATGACTTTGCCGCAATTCACAGTATCGCACAAGCAGGTTTTTCCCGGGGCGATCGTCGCCGAGCGAACGGCTACTCAGCTGGTTTTGCATTCCCTGAGTACGACAGCACCGTCAAGCTGTTAGTTATGTCCCACCGAAAAATTTGATGTTGATCAAAATCATGACGGGTTTGCATCAAAAAGTTTTCAGCAAGAACAAAAGCCGGAATGAAGCGCAGCGCAATGACGGGATGAGGAGTGACCGCTCCACCTTGATTTTTGCGCATGATTTTGTCTCCGTCACCAAATTCTTTGAAAATATCTCCGATCTTGTTTACTTTACCTTAATCATCCTGTATGATGAATGGCTGTTTCACCTCAACTTTCCAATGTTCACTTTCAAGGAGTTCAATTTATGTCGCAAAATACGCAATTGCCCGATTACGTCGCGTCCGCCACGCCGAATCCCGCTGACAAACGCGCCCCCTGGCTCACAACCACCGCCGCGACTTACGCTGGGATCATGCTCTGGTTTGTGTTCTGGTCCGGTGCTCCAAGCGGTGGAATCAGTGCCGCCGGCGGGGTACTCTCCCAAGGGCTTCTGTTGGCACTCTTTGCATTGATCATCGCGGCTGCCATTTGTCATTTCTGTTTCTATTACGTACCGGCAATGCTCGGTATGAAAACCGGTCTGCCGCTCTATATTGTCGGCACCTCAACTTATGGAGTCAAAGGCGGCTTCATCATGCCGGGTTTTTTGATGGGATGCCTCCAGTTCGGGTGGTTGAGTGTCAATGGCTTCTTCGCCGGTCTCGGGTTGGCATGTATCATCAAAGGAGCGGCATCTTGGGAAGAAGTGAATGCCGTAACAGGGAGTTCATTGCACATTGGTATTGGTATTGTCTGGGCAGTGATTGCGGCATTTGTCGGCTTGAAAGGAATTAAGTATGTCGGCATGGTTGCATCGTTTATGCCGGTTGTTCCGATTGTTGTCCTTTTTGTACTTTTGGTCAGCACAATCGGCGGCATCGGTAAGTTCGACAAGAAAAAGATGATGTCAGAGACAGAGGACACAAAAGCGGTTGCCGTCAAAACCATGACAACGGTGTATAGTATGGATGTGAAGTCGCTTCCAGGAATAAAAAAGGAAATTTCTCCTGTCTTATGGAATTATGGTCGCATTGAAGTGGATGTGAACAAACTTCCCGGTGCAGAACGGGAAGAATATGAAAAAGCCAAAGCACAGTCGGGCATCAGACCGGCATTCACGCTTTACGGCAGTGGTTTTCTCGGCGTTCTCTCGTTAGTATGTGCTTATATTGTCGGATTCTTTGCAACGGCTGGTGCTGCCGGTTGTGACATGGGATCAAATAACAAAGATGCCAAAGCCGTCCAGTGGGCAGGTCTTGTTGGAATTGCCGGCGCGACGATTTTCACAGGCGGTATCGCCTTGATCGCTGTTGCAGGTGCCCAGGGCTCGGGGATGATGCAAGCCATCGAGTTAAACCCATATGACGCAATGAAAACAATTCTCGGAGACAAGATCGGCGTACTCTTCATGCTTCTGCTGGCGATTGCCGCCTTCCCGGCTGCTTGTTTCTCGTCGCTTATCGCTGCCAACAGTTTCAAGACGACATTGCCGAAGGTGAATCCATTTGTCAGTTGCGGTATCGGAACACTTGTCGCATGTCTTCTGATTGTCAGTGGATTTGCCGGTCAAGCGGGTGCCGTGTTCACGTTGATCGGTGCCTCGTTCGGTCCCATCTGCGGTGCAATGATGGCCGATTATCTTCTCTCCGGAAAAAAATGGGCCGGTCCGCGTGCCGGGTTCAATCCAGCCGGTTGGATTTCCTGGGCCGTCGGATTCTTCGTCGGTGGAATCACCTTGCTTGTGGAAGCATTCCTCGGTGGAACAATGCCTGTCCAGATTCCCTGTCCGCCGGTCAGTGCGTTTGTCGTCGGATTTGTGCTTTATTACATTCTCGCCGAAGCGGGCATGGAATCCAAAAAACTCGACATGCCGCAACGGATTGATTAATCTCATGATTTCCTTCCTGTTTCTGCTGACCGTGACGCTACTGTCGGGGCAATGTCTGTCTGCCGAGACGATGCAACCTTTCGCGGCGTTGCAGAACAAGCAGTACCCGCCTTCACCGGTGCAGGGGTTTTCGCAATATGGCGCTTCGGCAGTGCTGGGTGCCAATGGTGAATTGTTCATGCCGGCAAGTGCGGGCGGCAAGTTGCTGTATGATGAGGCGGTTCTCGAAAGTGGGAGCATGGCCGCCGAAGTCTTCCTCAAAAAAGGTGATCAAGGCAACGCGGCGTTCATCGTCAAGGTGCGTGAACCGGGGATCGGGGCGGACGCTTTTCACGGCATGGAAATCGGTCTGTTTGCCGACGAGCAACGACTCATTTTGGGACTGCATCGCAACAATTTCGAGCAGTTGCGTTCGGTACAGTGTGACATTCCGCTCGACCGCTGGTTCGATTTGCGAGTTGACTTTGGCAGGACGGAATATCGTGTGTCCATTGACGGAAATGAAGTTGCCGTATTGACTGATCCGCAAGCACGATTGACCGCCGGCAAGGTCGGTTTTCGCCCCTGGCAGCGGAATGTGCACATCCGAAACTTCCGCCTGCGCAAGGCCGATGAAACCATCGAACGGGGGATTGATTTTGTCGAAGCCGAACCAACGATCCAGCCGTGGCCGGAGACCTTGCGTTCATTGGACGACTTACCACCGATTGCGTTGGTGACGCATTATCCGTTCACGCCGCCGCCTGCGGTCGGGCAGGACTTTGCCGTTGCGCAACCCCGCATATGGGGTTGTAGTATTCGCATCATCGATCCGGCAAATCCTGAAAAGGAAGTCAAGACAATTTTCAGCGATTCCCGTGGTTGCATTTACGACATGAATCGCTCGTTTGACGGGCAAACGCTCTACTTTTCGTTTCGCCGCGAAGGGGAAAAATACTGGCGCATCTGGAAAATCGGCACCGATGGTACAGGGTTGACGCAAATGACCGATGGCGATTGGCACGACTTTGCCCCCTGTGAAACGCCGGATGGACGCATCGTTTTTGTCAGTTCGCGGCGTTTCGGCTACACGGTTTGTCAGCCGGGGCCGTCGTCGAACCTGTTTGTGATGAACACGGATGGTTCAGGCATTCGTTGCGTGAGCATGAACACACTGTCCGATTTCAGTCCGCAGATTTTGCCGGACGGCCGTGTGCTTTTTACGCGATGGGAGTACGTCGACCGCGATTTAACTTACCGCCAAAGCCTGTGGACGCAGACGCCCGACGGAACTGCCTATCGGCTTTTTTTCGGCAACACGATTCGCGATGTCGGCACGTTCTGGCAGGCAAGGCCGATTCCCGCCAGCACCTCGCAGGTGCTGGCGACGTTTGCCCCGCATCATGGTTACCCGCACGGGATGATCGGGCTGATTGACCGGTCGTTCGGCGTTGAAGGTGAGAAAAACACGGGGTTTCGTTACATCACCAACGATGTGCCCGTGGTCGGGGACCGGTTTCTGGAATGGGCTTACCGCGACCCGTTCCCGCTTTCGGAAAACCTGTTCCTGTGTTCTTTCGGCAGTGGCGGGCAGTTCGTTTACACACCGGATAACGGCGGCAACAACGAGAACAAATTCCGTGTTTATCTGCTCAACGCGGACGGCGAAAAGCGGATGCTCTACGAAGACTGTGAAATGAGTTGCTATTATCCGATCCCGCTCGGGCAGCAGGAAACGCCGCCAGTCATAGCGGCAGGACTTGACACGGAAACCGGTTTGCCCGGTGCGTTGCAACAAACAGGCACCGTGTTTTTGACCGATGTTTATGAAGGTATTGAAGCTGTGATTCCGCGCGGTGCGGTCAAATCACTGCGTATTATGGAGCAGGTGCGGAAATCCGAAGAGCTGGTCAATCGCGCTTACGATCAGTCGCCGGTCATGAGTTACGGAACGTATTACGCGAAACGGCACTGGGGTGAAGTGCCTGTCGAGGCAGATGGCTCGGCGTATTTCACCGTGCCGGCATTGCGTGAGATTTATTTTCAAATCCTGGACGGCGAAGGCCGCGAGTTGCACCGCATGACCTCGGCCATTCAGGTCATGCCGGGCGAAACGGTCAGTTGCGCCGGCTGTCACGAATCACGGGACAGTACACCGCCGGTCATGTCGGCGGGATTGCCGGTTGCACTGTCAAAGCCGCCGCAGGTGCCGGTGATTCCGCAATGGTATCTCCAACGCGAACGATCCAACCCGCTTCCTGACGTAGCGGTGTTTGATTATCCGAGCGTTGTGCAGCCGGTGCTGGATCAGTATTGTGTTGAATGTCACAACGGGGCGAACGCTCAGGGTGGTTACGATCTGACCGGCGATAAAACCCGGTATTTCAGCATGTCGTATGACAATCTGCTCGGCAAAAGCCGGTCGTACCGACAGCACGACATGGACACCGGCGATCTGTTGCCGGACGAGGTGGCCAAAGGCAAGCCGCTTGTGCATTTTTACTGGCTGCTCTGGACGCCGACCACGATTCATCGTCCGTTTCAGTCAGGCTGTTACGCCAGCCGGTTGCCGGATTACCTGACGAAGGAACATTGCGGCTATGACATCCCGTTGGAAGACCGTCAAAAGATATACCTTTGGATTGACGCCAATGTGCCGTATTATGCCACTTATGCCCATTCGCGCCCGCGTTCACCGGGGCGGCGCGATTTGTTCACCGACACCGAAACAGGGCGTTTTTCCGCGTGGTTTGAACAAGGGTTCAACGAAGTCTATCGCCGACGCTGTACCGAATGTCACGGCAACATGACCGACACGATCAGTTGGGACGGCCGGTTCGCCTGGGTCAATTTTTCGCGGCCACAGTCCAGTGCCGCACTCACCGCCCACTTGAACGCCGAGCACGGCGGCCGCGGCATCGCACCGCTGTTGTTCGACTCGCATGACGACGCAGATTATCAAAAAATGTTACGGGCAATCGAAATGGGCAGGCAATTGTTCCTCAAGAACCCCACCGCCGACATGCCGGGGTTTGCGAACGCAAAAGAGGAACCGTAATTCACTCGCTTACACTTTATGTTCTGACTCGGTGGTCATGCAACAAAAGTGGACGCTCACGCCGTGACCGCTGCTCTTGCGTTCGGCGTTGTTTTTTGGTATTGTGACGATGTGCGTATCGAATATGGCGGTTCATCACCGTAACCGCTGTTCAACGGCAGTCACGGTGTAACCGTCTTACTTTGTCAATTCCACCGTAACAATTCATAATCGTTCACTGTTTTTTTTCTCATCACGAAGGCGTAAAGTCAATCATCATGAATGCACTGTTGCCCCGCCAATCCTGGAATTGCGGGTTACCTTGGGTTCAATCCGGTCATTGCGCTGCGTTCCCGGTTGCCGTTGGAAAGTCACATTTTTAAGTTTGGCGGGGTACTACCTGAGTATGTCGGCACTTGACGACTGTTGTTCGGCATAATGAGGTTTGGGGATAACCATTCGTTTGCTTTGTTCGGAGCGAGATTCGATCACCTGGGCAATGGAATAATCCTTTGTCCGCCGGTTTTGGTAAGAAATGTACAGCTCGGCAATGATGCCCACCGTGATCAATTGTGCTCCGAACAACAGCAACGCGACGCCGAAAATCACACCGGGATGGTCTTTCAGCAGGAAGAGCGACGATTCTTCTGTGAAGACACCGATGGCAAAAAGAAAACTGGTTGAGATTTTCATAAAACCATAATAGAACATGGCCAGCGAACCGACAGCGAAGGAAATCAGACCGCAGGTCCCCATGAAATGTTGCGGTCGCTGGCCATAGCCGGTGATGAATTTGACTGTCAACAAGTCAAGAAAGCCTTTGACGAATCGTGTGAAGCCGTATTTCGATTTGCCGTGTGTGCGTGACCTGTGTTGCACGACTTTTTCGCCAACCGTATAGCCGCGAGCCGCCGCCAGAACCGGCACGAAACGGTGCAACTCGCCGTACAGGGTGATTTCGTCGAAAATCTGCCGCCGATAGATTTTCATACCGCAGTTGTGGTCGTGCAATTTGACGCCGGTAAGCCAACTGACCAGGCCATTGAAAAGCCGTGACGGCCAAACTTTGTGCCAGGGGTCGTGACGCACCTGTTTCCAGCCACTGATGACGTCGAGACTTGTGTCCATCATTCGGACGAACTCCGGGATTTCGTTCGGGTCGTCCTGCAAGTCAGCGTCGAGCGTCATGACCAACTCGCCTGTGGCCATCTCGAAGCCGGCGTTCAGTGCCGCCGCCTTGCCGAAATTCCGTCGGAACCGCACGGCCTGGATTCGCGGGTCGTCTTTGGCCAGCATCCCGATGATCTCCCACGAACGGTCGCGGGAGCCGTCATCTACAAAAATGATTTCCAATTCATAATTCTGTTCCGAGGCAACCGCGCAGATTTCGCGATGAAGCTGGACGAGACTTCCCTCTTCGTTATAGACCGGTATAACAATCGACAACATAATATTTTCTCCTGTGTTGATTTTTCCTTCAAAATGAAGAGAATGGCTATTTTGAATTGATTTTAACGTTTTGCAATCAAGCTCATTATAGTCAGAAAGTGGCATAAACTGAAACAAAATTTTCCGGCTTTTTTAGTAAATGTCAAGAAAATTGATTGACACGCTGCTGATTTTGCCATGATTATTGGCACAATCCATCCCATTGTTTATATTTCTCGGAATGGCTGATGATCCGACCGCTGAGAGATCGGTCACCCACCCTGATCTGGCCGATTCACTTCATTGCGATTCCGGATGCCATTCACAAAATGAGATTTGGTGAGATATACTGCCGAACGCCATTGGACTGGTATTACTTTTGTGACCTTTGTGACCTTTGTGAAAAGCTTTGTGGCCTTTGTGCTAAATATTTCAACACAAAGAACACAAAGGGATGCACAAAGTTCGCAGACATCAATGCAAAGTCCATGGCGGTATGCGGTATAAAGCCTTTTGGGTCTCTGCCAGCAATAAAAAACGATGATGCGGCCAAAATCCGGTGTTGCATGAGCGGGTGTTTAATGTAAAATACGAACCATGAAAGTTCGATTCTTGTTTTGTAGTGCAATTATCTTTTTTGGAACCCACTCTTATGAAATTTTCAACGGAACGAAACGCGTTTTCTCAAGCTTTTCAACTGGTCGCAACGGTCGCCGCCACGCGGGACGTCAAGCCGGTCATGCAGAACGTCAAGGTCAAAACAGAAAAGTCCGGCGGTGAGAAGCATTTGGTACTTATGGCCACTGACGGCGAAATGGGGATTCGTAAAATCGTGACACAATGTACTGTCACCAAGCCGGGCGAAGCAATCATTCCCGCCAAACGGGTGCGGCAAATTTTGCAGGAAGTCACATCGGAAAACGTCGAGTTTGCCA
>WRMR01000101.1 GCA_009776995.1 Planctomycetaceae bacterium
TTCGTGAAAAACTTCCTTCTTGACTCCGAAGAGTTGCTTGAATTCCGCGTCATTTTTGGTCAATGCACGATGCCAGCGTTCCATCTTTGCCTCCTTGTTGCAGGAAGGAAAACACGGTAAAATAACAAAAAATACGAAATAGAGTCAATAGCAATTTCGCTAACTTGATGTTTCAGAACAAGTCTAATAATAACTTTCACACTTTACGGCAATTCGTTAGCGATGACACAAATTCCTTTTCCCTTGTTAGCCATTGACATCGGCGGTTCCAAGTTGGTGGCGGCTGTTTGCCTTGTTGATTCAGAAATCAATCACGGAGTCAAGCTTTTTCATCTGCTACAGAAATCACATGATGTTACTCTTGCCCCAACAACGCCAACCGATGAACTGTTGAAATTCATTGATTCGGCTGTTGACGAGGTGTTTGATGCCGCCAAAATATTAAAATGCGACATTAAGGCAATTGGCGCAAATATCCCTGGGCTCGCCGAACCGATTTCCGGGACTTGGGTTTATGCCTGTTTTTCCGGCATACGCAATTTTCCGATTGCCCCAATTCTTGCACAAAAATATAACAAGCCGGTTTTTATTGAAAATGATGTCAATGCTTGTGCTTTGGCTGAAAAGTACTTTGGCGGTTGCCGCGAGGTTGAAAATTTCCTTTGGGTCACTGTCAGTAACGGTGTTGGTGGCGGTTTGGTCTTGCGCGGGGATATTTTTTCCGGAAGTTTCGGCAATGCAGGAGAAATAGGTCATTTTTGCGTCGAAGAAGATGCGTGTGAGGCCATTCATTGCGGTTGCGGCAACTTTGGTTGCCTCGAAGCCCAAGCGGCGGGGCCGGGCATCGCCAGGCGTTTCAAGAAACTAACCGGCAAAGACGAAACCGCTGCAACCATTGCAACTTATGCGAAGCAGGGCGACACAAAAGCCCTTGCGATCTATGAAAAAACGGGCTATTATCTCGGCAAAGCCATCGCTGCGTCGATCAACCTCATCAATCCCGGCAAGATCGTTCTCGGCGGCGGTGTTTCGCAGTCGTTTGAGTTATTTGCCCCGGCTATGCAGGCAACCGTGAATCGGCAAGTTTTCCGCGACGCCAATCAAGACGTTGTCATTGAGCCGACAGAACTCGGAACAGACGCCGCACTTGCCGGTGCTGCGGCACTTGCCTTGCGTGGGTTGCGGTGACGAGTTTTTTCAGCACAATAGACACGACGAAACACAGAATCTTTCAATAATGATGGCATAAAAAGGAAGTTTTCCTCATGGCAAAGAAAAAAGTGGTACGAAAGAAAAAAGTGGTCAGGAAAACTTTGGATGAGATGACGCCGATAGGGGTTGCATCGAAAAAAGAGCCAGTGAAGCGTTCGAAAAAAGACGACGCGACGCTCGGCAAGTTGCGGCAACTGGCGGACGGCATCGTCACTTTGGCCGAGCGAAAAAAAGACTTGCAATTGGATATTCCACTGCGGTCGTTGTCCAATGTGTCGTTCAACCAGTCGAAAAAAATCATCGAAATGGGGAAAAAGAAGACGCAACGGCTTCTTTTCAATCTCTCGCAAGCGAAGAGTTTCATGCAAACGATACTTGTTGGGAGCGGTATGAAACAGTTGATTGAAGCCGGTAAAACGAACAGTATTCGTGGTTTGTACTACACGCTAAAGCACGAGATCGAAGGTACGAAAGAAAACACTTTCGATGAGCAGGGGGAATGCGACCCGATCATTGAGGATTGCGAGGTGTTGCTCGAAAGCCTTCGCGAGGAGTTGCATCTTTTCGCTGAACCTCGTGGCAGTATGGTCGGCGAAATCATCATCAACGACTCAGGCGACGAAATCGACTGCTCCCGGATGGGCTCCGGCGGTTACAGCATTCCGTCGATCGTCGAGCCGGATGTGATTCAATTCAAAAAATGCAGTGCAAGATTCGTGTTGCATGTCGAAAAAGGCACGGTCTGGCAACGGTTCAACGAAGATAAATTCTGGAAAAAATATCATTGCATTTTGACGCATGGAGCAGGTCAACCGCCGCGCGGTGTGCGGCGCATGTTGCACCGGTTGCACAACGAGTTGAAACTGTCGGTTTACTGCCTGCTCGATAACGACCCGTGGGGGTACTACATTTACAGTGTTATTAAGCAGGGATCGATCAACCTGGCCTTCGAGTCGCAACGCATGGCCATCCCCGAAGCCAAATATCTTGGCCTGCGCAGCATCGACTTTGAACGTTGCGGTTTGTCGAATGGCGTCAAAATCGCGCTCAACGACAACGACCGCAAACGCGCCCTGCAAATTGCAAGCTATCCGTGGTTCGAAAAAAAGAAAGCGTGGCAGAAAGAGATTCAAACGATGCTCGACAATGGTTTCAAGCTCGAAGTTGAAGCCTTGATCAGCCGCGACATCAGCTACGTCACCGAGCAGTACGTTCCGCAACGCATGGCGGAAGGAAGTTTTCTGGATTAGTGCAATTGCGTTGGTTTTCGTGTATAATGAGTCGAAGAATGGCAGTCACGCCGGCGTCGGCCGTCGTGTCTTTCGTCATCCCATCCTTCACAAAGCCACTATTTTACAAAGGAAGAAATCATGCAACAGAATCGCCGCAATTTTCTGAAAAGTACCGCCGCTTTGACCGGTTCGGCCTTGTTTGTCGCCGATCAAAATGCCATTGCGCCGCAGGCCGTGGCCCAAACCGTCCGCTCGACCGGACCGGTTGATGTGTTCATCAACCAATATACCGTCAGCACATTTTACGCCCGTGAGGGGATCAACCTCATGGAGAATCTTGATCAATGCTTCGCTGAATTGAAAGAGGCTGGACTTGCCGGTTTTGAGGCAATGGCCAACCAGCCGGGTGATGTTGACACATATTTTGAAGCACTCAAAAAACATGGCTTGCAATTGCGTTCGATCTATACCTCGCCCAACTTGCACGACGCGGCAACCGCTGAGGCCGAAATCAAGCGTGTGATCGCTATTGCCGAACGGGCAAAACCTGTCGGAACGAAAGTCATCGTTGCCAATTCGGCAGCCAAGGCCGGGAAATCGGACGCGGAGTTAACCCTGCAAAACCGGAGTCTTGACATGTTGGGGGCAGAACTCCGCAAGCTGGGCATGAAGCTCGCCATGCACTACCACACGACCGAACTGGAATTTGCCGCACGCGAGTTTCACAGCTTTATGTGCGACACATCGCCGGAAAACGTGTGGCTCTGCTTTGACGTGCATTGGTCATACCGCGCTTCGGGCAACTCGGCAGTCAGTGCTTACAGTCACGCAAAGTTATACGCCGACCGCATTGCCGAACTGCACTTGCGCCAGTCGCAAGGCGACACCTGGACTGAAACCTTCGTGGCAAAAGCCGACATTGATTACGACAAAACCCTCGCGATCCTGCGTGAAAACAAAGGGTTCGGCGATTGCCTCGTCGTTCTCGAACAGGCACCGGAAAACGGCACACCCAAGACACTCAAGCCGCTTGATCTTTTCAAACAAAGTACCGGGACGGTCAGAAAAATGTATTCGTGAAATCACTGCAATCTCTGCGAGAAACAAAATTCTTCGTGTTCTTCGTGGTGAAAAAGAACTGCCGTGATCAGACAACCAAAAATTATCATCATGCAAACGAAACTTCATTTGGTGATCATCGCAAGATGAATGCTGGCCGAAGTAGGACCCTGTGGCTTGATCTGGCAATACCATCTCTAGCCCGTTCGTTCAAACAAGTGAATTACGTGGACGGAATGGGCCGTTTGCGCGGAATGATTTGTGGCGTTTACTTCATCAGGTCCAGCAAGGTCAGTTCCTCAAATTCGGCCTGCCAGTCGTCGCCTTCGTCGTCCTGTCCGAAACACTTGTCCTTTTTACGGTGCGAACGGAGATGTTCTTCGGCCAGGAACGCACAGAGGCTTTCGTCCCAGTGCTTGTGTCTGGAATCATCACAGTCAGAATTCCTGGAATGATACGATTTTTTATGTTTCGTATCTGGAGTGGTGTCACCCGGTTCTTCCGTATCGCCCGGCAATTCGGTGTCGCCTCGTGTGACAATTGTTGCGTTGCCCAGGACCGTAACGGTGAAATCGTTTTGCGACCAGATGATACGGTCATCTTCCTGAACCCATTCCGCCTCTTCGGGCAAACTGACCGTCGGCGTTGTCACTGGCGTGAAAATGTAGTTGTTCACAAAGCCGATCAACTCGTGCGAATACGAACCGGTGGCATTGGTGGCCGTGCCGTAACCTTCCGAGAGTGTGTAAACATCATAGCTACGCGAACCGGTGTGCAGGACAGTGTTGTTTGTGTCGTCCCGATTGACGGACGTGACCTGTTCCGCATACCAGATGCGGTAAACCTGGTCTTGCCCGTGACGCTCGGTGAACGTATCGTTCATGATCATCAGCGAATCGTTTTCTCCATAGATGTACGCGGCGTCGTGTTTGCCCAAACCGAACGCGTCGATAATATTGATATTGACGATCTCAATTCGTTGTCCGCCGCCGTTCATGGTGAACAGGTTGTCGGACGCGGCAAAAATGGCGTCACCTTCATCGTTGATGAGCGTAACTGTATCGTAACCCGATCGACCGTCAACAAAAATGGAACCGACATCAGACCAGGCCAATTGCAACCCGTTGGCCGTTCCCTGACGACTTTCGAAATGGAATACGTCATCATCATCCGAACCGATCAACGTCAGTGTATTTTGCTGTTCAGGGTTGCCGGTGAAAACGAGCGATTCGGTCATGACCCAATCACCCTGTGACAAATCCACGGTCAACCCGGAGTCATACAACGTGGACACCGTAATCTCCATGCCGTCCAGATACGCCGGATCATCTTCAAAAATCGTTTGGCCGAGTTCGTTGACCACTCTGAGTTTGTCGGCGTTGCGTTGAATCGTCCAATGCACATTTTCCAAATCGGGCATGACCAATTGCGGCGTATAATTCTCGTTGGACAAGAGAATGTCGGCCAAAACCGGTTCGGACACATTGCCGCCATACACGGTTTGTAGAATGAGACAATAATCCCCGGTCACGCCGGCTGGAAGTGTGATGCTTTCCATTCGCAGACGGAACCCGCCCGGCTCCAATTCGAAATCCCCCGGAAACGATCCGACCAGCACCGCGTTCTCCAGTTGCCCGTCGGGCGACAGGTAAATGTTGTCGATCCATTTGACCGGGGTTGAAATCATGTAGCCGTCATTGGTCACGTTCCAGGACACCACAACCGTTGAGCCGGGCCGGGCCGTCTCAGGAACCGTGAGCCAGGTATTGACCGGCTCGACCGGCGCGACTTTCAGCACGATGACTTCGATGGTTGCCGCAACGTAATACTCCGCCGCAACCGTCACCGTGACTGGCTTGTCGCCGTCCTTGACGAAATCCTGAATGCTCGACCCGTAAAACGTGACGAAGCTTTCTCCTGCGGGAACGATCACGGTCTCCGGTACCGCCAATGCCGCCGTATTGCAGGAGGTGACAATCAATTCGAGTGCCTCATCCAGATTGCCTGTCCGTGTTACGGTGAACGCGATGCCGTCTTCGACACCCTCCCGGATTTCAGTAACGTCTGAAGTCAGACCAAGCTCCGGTGCGGTTACCGCGATGATGTCGCTGACCAAATACTGCCCCGCACATTCAAGAATAATCTGATATTCACCCGAGTCACCGAGCGGGATTGTGATGGTTTCTGTGCGTTCGAGTTGGGAACCGCCTTCAATCAGCCGGATTTGCGTGAAGTCGGCCAGCACATCGTTGTCATCGGGATACCCCGTGTTGGTGATGTAAAAAATCTCCCCAAGATCATCTTCAAACGGCAGTTCGCCGATATTGCTGATGATCCAGGATACGTCAATTGGCGTTCCCGCGATCACTTGCTCCGGTATGACGACCAGCGATTTGACGACCAATTCCGCAGGCGGTATGTCCAAAACGGTGATGACGGTCGTTACCGCGTCAAAACCTTCCGCCGCAACCGTAACCGTGACCTGCTTGTCGCCGTCCTTGACGAAATCCTGGATGCTCGACCCGTAAAATGTGACGATACTCTCTCCGGTGGGAATGATCACGATTTCCGGCACCGTCAGTTCCGCCGTGTCGCTTGATGTGATGGCCAATTCGAGTGCCTCACTCAGGTTGCCGTTCCGCGTGATAGTAAACAGGACGCCGTCTTTGACGCCTTCCCTGAGCGAATCCTTGTCAACGTACATGGCAAGTGTCGGGGCCGCAATGTCAATTGTCCTAACGGAACTTGCGATGCTTGTGTTTTCACCGGAAACCACAACGACAATCTGGTACGTGCCGATGGCATCCAGCGGAATGGCAACCTGTTCGGTTTGTGTGATACTCGTTTCCGCGTCGATGACGGTTGTGTACTCAAACGTCCCGATCAGGATGTCTTCCATCAGGTCGTCTGCCGAAAAATAAATATTGACCTCGCGCGATTCGCTTGCGGCCAGATCACCGATGTTGGCCATGACCCACGAAACGTCAATGCCCGTACCTGCGATGGCACTCTCCGCCATTGTCACCTCTGACACGACCAATTCGGCGGGAAGCGTCTGGTATTCATACGCCCCGATGTCGATCGCGTTGCCCATGATTCGTGGGTTGCCGTCAAGATCAAACTCCGCCGTCACATTGTCGCCGTTCCCTTGGTCAATGGCCTGGGAACCGCGAATAAGCCGGTAATCACCGTTTTCCACATCGACGAACAAAGGTAATTCGGGATTGTAAACGAAATTGTCGTCCCAATCATCCACCGTCGTCAGGTTGTGAGTGCCTTCAATGAGTCCGAAGTTGGTGATGTCCGATTCGGGATTTTCAGCGACAATCGAATTGTCAAGACTCGCGATGCCGATATTGAATATCCCGCTGCCATCATTGGCGGTATTCCCGGCAATGGTGGCGTTCGTCAACGTCGCTGCGCTGAGGGTTCCGATGAAAATTCCGCCGCCGTATTTGTCGGCGGTATTCCCGGAAATCACGTTGCCTGTCAGGAACAACTCCGCCGTATTGCCAACGCTGTAAATGCCGCCACCGCAATGATCGGCCGTATTGCCGGAGATCGTGCTGTTGATCACGGTCAACACACCGCTATTAAGAACGCCGCCGCCATTATCGGCATATCCGTTGGTGATAACCAATCCCGCCAGTACCACTTCGGCATCTTCCGCAATATTAATCACGCGCGATTTTTGGTCGGCGTCGATGATGATACCGGCCTCCGTTGCGTCAATAGTGATATTCTTGTCGATGAGAAGCTCGTTGCCGTTCAATACGATAGTTTGCCCTTCCAGTTCCTCTGCAAACGTAATCGTGTCCCCGGCATTCGCGTAGGCTATCGCTTCACGCAACGAGATGAACCCGTCATATTCATCGACAATGTCTTCCAGCGTTGTCACGATGAGGGATGGGGATTCAGGTTCAATGACAATCTCTTCAAAAAATTCATACGCACCAATGTCAACGATGCCACCTACGATGCGGTCGTTTCCGTCAAGGTCGGTTGTCAGCCATTCGAGGACGTGAGTGTTGTCGCCTTTGTTGATGGCTTGAGAGCCTTCAGACAAGCGGTAATCGCCGTTTTTGGCGTCAACGAACAGCGGCAAAGCGGAGTTGTAAACGAGATTGTTGTTGTCAGGATTGCCCCAGTCGGTGAAGGTGGTCAGGTTGTTGTTGCCTTCGACGACTATGGGATTATTATTAAGAATATCATAATCCGAGTTTTCAGCAACAATCGTATTATAAAGCGTCAGTATTGAAGAATAATCCCAGTACATACCCATCGCGCCATAATTTTGGATTCCGCCGCCGTTGTTTCCTGAGATAGTGCTGTTGATCACGGTCATTTCGGCTTCCTCGGCGTTGCTTATCCCGGCGGCTTCCACCGCTGAATTTCCGGTGATCTCGCTATTCACAATCGTCGCAGTGCCCGTCTCATTTTCAATCCCGCCGCCGGATACGCCGGCCGTGTTGTCCGAGATCGTGCATCTGTTGACTGTGAGTTCGCCGTAGCTGAAAATTCCGCCGCCGAAACCGTAAGAATACGATTCACCTTCGAAGTCATCATAGTAGGAACTTTCTGCTGAGTTACCGATGATTGTACTATTTGTTACGGTCAGTTCGCCGCCATTGGAAATCCCGCCGCCGATATTTTCGGCGGTATTATCCGAAACCACACTGTTCGAAACCGTCAACAGACCGTCCCAGGAATTGGAAATCCCACCGCCGGATTCAGCCGTGTTTCCTGATATTGTGCAGTTGATCAATGTCAAAGTGCCGCCATCGTTTTCGATCCCGCCGCCACTTTGGTCTGTGATATACCCCCCGGTAATCGTCAACCCTGCCATTCTAACGGCACTGTCAGTAATACTAACCACCCGCGACTCTTGATTTCCATCAATCGTCAGCCGCTCCTCTCCCAGCGAGACAATCGTGACGCTGCCAAATTCTTCCGCGTTGATGTTGATGGCCAGTTCGGTGCCGTCGAGTGTGATCGTGTTCAACGTCTCGGTGGTGCGGACAACGATCAGGTCGTTTTCGGTTGTGGCACCCGCTTCGTTGATCGCGTTGCGAAGACTGACAACGGAAAGATCATCCGCCTCGATTTCGATGACGTTGTAATCGCCCATGTTCTCCGACAGATTCAGGTCGGGATACAGCCCGCGAATCTGGTCGAACTCCGCTGTTGTGACGGCCAGTAATTGACGCTCTTCAAGTGGCTCGTAATGTAGCTTGCGCGACTTGTGACGCGGATTTTGAGAACCGCGAATGTTCTCACTTGTTCCAAAAATACGGGAAAAGAATGGTGACATGGGATGCCCCCTGTGAAAAAAATTGACTTGGATTCGTTGAAAAACTGTTATTTTGTTTGAATGATTGTCTGTTTTCTCTATTTATGCTACTCTCATTATTTTAACAAAAGAGAATGGCAAATGCAATTAAAAGAACGTATTTCATTAAAAATTGTGAGAAATATTTTCGAGAATGATAATCGTACACGCCATGTGTTCCTGTGTAGCTACAAGAGTGTGCGAAAAGGGAGAACACCGTCATCAAATTAATATTTTCGGAAAATTGCGCTATTGACAATTATCCAGCCCAATTCCGTCACACGCCCCCGTGTTGTCAAATGGTATTGCCCCTTTGCCGATCAGGCTGTCTTTCCGTCCGGCGTTCGCGACAGCATCAACGTTTACTGCGGTTGTGAACACGGTTGCCACTATTGTTACGTTCAAGGTTACTCTGCGGCAAGTGGAGCAGACGATCCAGGATACCTTGCGGGATGAGCCCGCCCGGTAAGGTTTGACCAACCGCCGGAAGCGAGTGTTGCATCGGGAGCGAGTAATCCTCACGGTGAAGCGTACACAGCCAGTCCGAATGCCTTGCTATCGAGCCTCGAAATCCAAAGTTGATCGCCGGGGTCTCAGCCGTACTATTACCTGGGACAACATCGTCTCTCCTTACTGGTCTGGAGAAGGCGACCCGACCGGGGTCAAAGAACAAGTGCGAACGGGCAATGGAGGTCTCACGGGAACTTGCGAGGTCCCGACATGTCCATGTCGAAAATACCGTGAGGGAGTCGGTCAAAACTCCGGTCGTCTTTTGTGTGCGAGAGGACGACAATCAGGAACATCGTACACAAGCATGGTGTTGCCGAGCAAGGTAAAAGCCAAGCGAGGCATAGCAAGCGTCGGGAAGTCTGAGCGATTTGATAGTACCGTTGAAGTCGGCGAACCCTGTGCCCGATGGGGAGTCGAGGGAGGGAAGCGAATCGTCGAAATTTTGGACCGCTTTTGGGAAACATACAAATGCCTGGACATTTGAAAAATGTGTTAACAGTACAGCAGCGGATAGCATCGCTGGCACAACGCTCGCCGGATTTTGCTTTTTTCTCGCTGGCACATTACATTGATCTTGATTGGCTTGAAGAGGCGTACCACCGAACTCGAAAGGACGGTGCCGCCGGAATTGACGGCGTAATGGGGAAACAATATGCGGCAAATCTTCGTGAGAGACTGCAAAACCTTCTTGATCGCCTGAAATCGGGTACGTACAAAGCCCCGCCTGTCAAACGGAAGCATATTCCGAAGGGGACGAGCGGCGAAACGCGACCGATTGGGATTCCGACCTTTGAAGACAAGATCGTACAAAGAGCCGTCGTGATGCTTTTGGAGCCGATCTACGAGCATGACTTTCACGACAGTTGGTGACACTAAAAAAACCGCCCCCGTCAGGCCGACTTGGGGGGGGGACAAAGGCCGAGTCAGGTCAAAAGTACGCCACACAAGCCAAACGTGGCGGCGGAAAGGGGAGGACGTTTTTTTTGAGAAAAACCCGCTTCGGGCAGAAAAACCGAGGAGTTTTTTGAGCCAAACCTCGCAAAAATCCCTGCGGCAAAAAATCGCCGGACTCAAGAAGTGGAATATTTGGGAAAAAGAGGGAATATCTGACGTCGCCAGATACGTCACCGGAGCATATTTCGGGCTTCCAAAATATGCTCCGGCTTTCGCTATAAGTCTTTTTCTACAAAAGACTTAAAAAATACACCCCACAGGATTCGAACCTGTAACCTTCGGTTCCGTAGAACGGGGAAAAATACGCTTTTGCTTTTCTTTATCCTTTTTCTGTCCAAAAGTTTGCGGCAAATATGCCAGCATATTTGCATTTGCTAACACTGGAAGATCAAGGAAAAAAGTGGAAAATCTGTTGTCACAAAACACGTCACCACTTGCAAGTTTGAATCTGCTGGGCATCGGATACAAAAACCGCAAACATTCATTTCGCCAAAAGTCATACGTTTTATGCTCGTCGAGGGAAGAATACGAGCCGAGAATCATTTCGATGAATAGCTCGTCAAGTTTTCCATTGAAAGTATGCGAGACCTTGTCGCAAATTTCGAGGGTTTCCCGTTTGTCGGACTGTGATTTCTTGCTTTGAAATGTTCTGGAATTGTTTTTCGATGGGGTTGATATAAAATGGAATGCAAGACTGACGTTTTCCTTGAATCCATTTTGCCCTCAATTCAACCCAACCTGTTCATGAGAGACAAATGAGACGATAATGACAATGGCGATACCTATGAATAGCCGTCAAACAGGCGGAAATCGACGGAATAACAAAATAATGTTAGCCCTCCGGTTTTCAACCGGAATTTACAACTTACACTAAATATTCGAATAGGAAGTTTGTATGAAAGTTTCACCCTATTTGCAATTCAATGGAAATTGTGCCGCCGCTATTGTGTTTTATGAAAACGCATTTGGCGTGAAGGCGGAGGTTTACAAGAAGGGCAATGACTTCATTGACCACGCCGAACTTGATTTCGGCGACGGTTGGATTGGCTTATCCGACACTCCACCGGGCGAAGAAAAAAGCACATTCGGGAACGGTGGGATTTCAATTTCCGTATCTCTTGGCAACGTCAATGAAGTCAAGGTGGTGTTCGAAAAATTAAGTGAGGGCGGTAAAGTCTTTGAGAAGCCGGAAGCGACCGAATGGTGCGAATGTTTCTGCACTTTCGAGGATCAATTCGGCGTCAACTGGTCGCTTATGTGTGGTGCTGAATGAAGCCTGAATGCCTGTCAATCCATTTAACAATGAATCATCCATGCGTTTTTTGGAACTGAAAATCCCGCCACCGGTACTGGGGCTGTTGATTTTTGCAGTCATGGCCGGTCTGTGGTACGGTCATGTCTGTCCGCTCTCGAATCCGTGGAACATGCCGGTTGCAGTTTTTTTTGGTTTGATTGGTTTGGTATTTTGGCTACCAAGTCTGGGGCTGTTCCGAAAGGCGGGAACGACGATCAACCCGGTACATCCCGAAAAAGCGACCAACCTTGTCGTGACCGGCATGTATCGTTTTTCGCGGAATCCAATGTACGTTGGAGCAACCCTGCTTTTACTTGCCGT
>WRMR01000102.1 GCA_009776995.1 Planctomycetaceae bacterium
GACGCTTGCCGCATGGGACGAAGTGACCTTGAGTATTTTCGTTTTTTGTGGATAATGGTGTTATCTTGAAAGTGTCTGGATTCAGATTGGTTATCCATTTTTGGCTGTTGGTTCTGAGAAAAAAGGAGTTTGAACGTGTTTGTTGCCGCTTCCAGCCGTTGTTTTCCCAATCTGTCTGTCAAGGATTCGCTGAACAAGCTCGCGGATTTGGAATATTCGGCTGCTGAACTGATTGTCGGCAAAAATCCTGAATCGAATCTGATTCTCCCGGAATCACAGGATCAGTTTGACGATATTGTGTTGTTTTGCCGTATGTCGCGGCGAATAACCCCTGTTGCCATTTATTTTGACTTTGAGCCGGAGGACCCGCAGTTTATTCGCAGTTTTGAACAGTGTTGCAATATGGCCAAAGTTGCCAAGATTGTGCAAATTACCGTCAAATCATCGGAATCCGGGACGCCATTTAACGCGGAAGTTGAGAGGTTGCGCCAATTGGTGCAAATAGGTAATACACAAGGGCTTGTCATTGGTGTTGCGACGGAAACCAGCCGCATGAGTGAGGACCCGGACTCACTGAAAAGCCTGTGCAAGAGTGTTCGCGATCTTTCGGTCACACTGGATCCCAGTCACTATATTTTCAGTCAGCCAAAACCGAGGGAGTACGATCACCTTTTCGATTATGTCAGCCATGTCCGCCTTCGCGACACGACCAAAAGCAAGCTCCAGGTTCAGATCGGGCAAGGCATTCAGGAATACAACAAGCTGGTCATCCAACTCAACAAGGTGAATTATCGCCGTGCGTTGTGCGTCGATCTTGCCCCGTTGCCGGGTCTCGATCAGGACGCCGAAATGCGAAAAATGCGGCTGTTGCTGGAAAGCTTGCTGTGAAAGCGGTTCCTGCCCGAAAATGATCTGGATAAAAACCGATAGCACAAAAAATCTGAACGGTTCAGGAAACCGGTGTGAAAAACTCATGGGTTTTCGGTGTCAATCGTATCTGCATGAATTTCAGTCGTCTATTCAAATTCCTTGTCACAGTTTTTCCACAAGGTGGAAATTTTGCTGCAGAACGTTTCAATCGCCCCTTCCGCAAATGGATTGCCGGTACTCCGATGGGGTTTTGCCCGTCCATTTTCGAAAAACCGTCGCGAAATACTGGCTTGTTGTAAAACCGCAGTTCATAGCGATTTGTGTGATTGACATTTCCGGTTGTTCCAACATCATCTTTTCCGCCCTTCGGATTCGCATTTGATTGAGTGCATGAACCGGTGAAAGATTTGTCAGTTGGTAACAACACCGGGAAAAACGAGTTGTGCTGATGCGACACAATTTCGCCATTTCCCTCACCGTCCAGGGATGCTCCAGTTGCGTTGGAATCGCTTCCAGTTCTTCCAAAAACCGTTGCACGATTTTGACCGTTGATGCTTGATCTTTCGTGAACGTGGCGTGGCCTGCTGAAGTGTCACGAAACAATTGCAGAAGATCATAAAGGATTTCGTTAATGCTGATCGCAATTGCTGAAACAGGACAATGTTCCGGATTATCCGACGAATCCCGCAACAGACGGTAGAGTTTTTCCCACGGGCCGGTCATCCGTGAGGGAACGTTGAAAACCGAAGTGTCACTGCAAAGAAGCAGCGTATGAAACTCTTCCAGTTCCCGGCGGGACAGGATAATCCAATCCGGCCATCGACAGGCCTGATTGTCGCTTCTGATGTTCAAATCAAGGATAAACCAAAGGAGCGTACTCGCGCCGACATGAGGATTTCCAATCCGGTGCAGTTGCCAGGGACGACAGGCGGTCAGATGTCCCGCATTGATTCTCCAGAACGATGAACCGGTCCAAAAATCCAGTGAACCGTTGAGCAAAAAACAAATTTCGATCCCCTCGTTGCGGTGCCAGTCAAGTCCCCAAGTCTGTTCCCGGGAAGCGTTCCAGCAGCCGACTGTTCGTAATCCGGGAAGTACGCCATCCACCAGGGGCGTTCCGGGATACTGACCGCGTGCATAACCTTTGAAAACGACGTCCCCTTGTGCCAACGCTTCGGAAAGTGGTGCGCAAGCGTCAGCAGAATAAATGTTTACGCCATCGTGAAATCGTGGTGTTTTGGACATGGTTTACACTATCGGTTCGAAAAAAGCATTCACGTATGATTATAGAGCATAAATTTGGCTTTTCATTGTACAAAATTTTACAAGTTTTCAATTTTAAACGCAAGAGAAGATCGTTTTTGCTATAATACAATATAAACACTGGGCAATTGATGTTGAATACACCATGTTGTGTCCGCGTTGGATTTTCAGCGGGTTTTCCCCATAATCAATTGACGTTACACTTCAAAAGAAAGGTTTTTGCCATGAAAAACAAGAATGTAGAAAAATTTATTGTTAAGATGGGGGGGGGGGAAACTTAGGAGGATTCACTCTTGTTGAACTTCTGGTTGTCATCGCGATCATCGGGATTTTGATCGCTCTTCTTTTACCCGCAGTGCAGGCCGCCCGCGAAGCGGCCAGACGAATGCAGTGTACCAATAATCTCAAACAAATTGGTTTGGGATTGCACAACTATCACGATGCCAGTATCAAGTCTCTGCCCCGTGGGACGGTGGCTGACGCCCAATATGGCACTTACAATAGTTGTAATTGGAGATCATCCATTTTACCCTATATGGAACAACAAGCCCTCTATAGCAATTTTCTTGCCTATACGGGTACCAGCGGTTATCGTTATATGAGTCCCGGACGCGGGCAGGGTTGGCCGGGGGAAGATGTTGTTGTTTCCGTCTATCGCTGTCCATCGAATGGGCGCGACCCCTTTGATTTTCTCTACGACTTGGGACGTGGAATGGCAATGATTGATTACATCGGTATTGCCGGTGCGGAACCCGATCCTGTTTCACGTCCCAACGTATCCATCGGGTTTGGCATGGTTTCAAAAAACGGTACTCTCATTTTCAATCGGTGGACCGGCCTGAGTACCATGACAGACGGGACATCCAACACGATTGTCGTCGGCGAACAATCATCGGCCGTCACAATCAAAGGTGTGCCGGATGTTCGTTCCAGTAATCTCTATGGCGGTTGGCTCGGTACTTCCATTAATGCCGGTCTTGGAGGTCCTGCAGCCTACCAGGCACTCACTACGGATTCATTAGCCACGATAACCGACCGCAGTGCCATTTTGCACTTGGGAGGAACGACAACCGTTCGCTATCCGATCAACTTCAAGCATACGGTCGTAGATGACACGACTTACGATGATCTTGCCATGGGAGTCGCATATGTCTATTGCGCCAATACGGCACTTGTTTCCAATCATACGGGAGGTGCCAATTTCGTTCTCGGTGATGGTTCCGTTCACTTTTTGTCGGACACGACGTCCTTTATCACACTTGCGGCTCTGAGTACCGCCAATGACGGACAGGCAGTCTCCATTCCATAAGGATTCGTACCGAAATAACAATGGTCATTTCAATAACAGCCCGGAGCACAAGTGACGGGTGCGCCGGGCCGAAAACCGGTCACGGACGTTCCCGGCTGTTGTTTTTGAACGACTTGTTTTTTTGCGGCTCTTTTGCCAACCTCATGGAGAGGGCATTTGACAACCCACGTTATTTTTCAGGAAAGCAAGTATGTACAGATTAATCCCTGTTTCTGTTTTTTGCATTTGTCTTGCATTATGTTCGGGGTGTGGACCCAAACAGACAAAAACTTATTATGTTGAAGGAACAATTACCATTGACGGTCAACCCGCCGAAAAGGTCCTTGTCACCTTCGTTCCGAAAACGGAAGGGAATGGCGTCCAGGCTTCCGGAGTCACCGATGCCCAGGGCATCTATAAGTTGACGTCGTTGCGAGGAAAACAAGACAAAGGAGCGGCGGCAGGGGACTATGCCGTCACGGTATCCAAACGTGAATGGAAGCCTGCCGCCGTACCCTTTGTCGATCCGGTTACAAAACAAGAGTTTAAGGAAGAGTCTTTTGAAATCATACCGGTTCAATATCGAAATCCATTTAGGTCGCCCTTGAACGCAACGGTGAGTGCCGGAGAAAACAAGGGACTGGATTTTGATATCGTGTTGAAATAACATGAATGTTTGTAAGAGTCCATCAGGTAACAACAAGTCTATCAACGGCAGTTCAAAGTCTTGTGCTGCCTTATCCTTTCAGGAGGCATTATGCATTGGAATATGTTTCGCTTCGGCAAATTTGTTTTGACATTCGCCATCATTTTTTCGTGTGTGAAAACCACCACGGTAGTTCAGGCGGAAGAGCCGATTCCGCAGAAGAAAATTCTCCTCTCTTCCCCGTTAACCTTCACCGATTGGGTACTGCGTCACGGAACCGTGGATGAAGAAGGAATACGATATGTTCTGCAGGAATGCAAAAACGCCGGTTTAAATACGATTTACTGGCGTGTTTTTGACGCGGGATACACGACCTTTCCAAGCCAATTCGCCGACTCTCATTCATGGAGTGAAATGGAAAAAGGGAGCCATTTTTGGGGACCGAAAAATCCGGAAGACATGGCTGTTACGAAACGCTATGCACCCAATTTTGAGGAGGGGCGTGAAAGACTCCTGGAAAAATTCCAATTAATCGAGTTGAAAGATTTCGATACATTGAAGGCGGCCTGCAAAATCGCCCGGGAACTGGGAATATCCATGAATGTCTGGTACACGTTAAACGAAGACGATCACGGCTACGGGCATACAAGCCGCTTTGCCAAAGAGCATCCCCAATATGTCTGGGTGAAACGTGATGGAACGAAATATCACAGTCAGATGAGTTTCGCCTGGTCGGAAGTGAGAGAGTACAAACTGAAAGTTCTGGAAGAGCTTCTGGAATATGATGTTGACGGCGTCTTTTTCGATTGGGTACGTACCGGTGATATTCGCGACGACCCGCAAAGTGACGCGGAAGGAACGGCGGATTTCGGATATGAAGAAATCAATATTCAGGGATTCATGGAGAAATACGGCATCGATCCCCGTGAAATACCGAACAATGACGAGCGTTGGGTCAAATACCGGACTCTCGGCAGTACCGAGTTCATGCGGGAAGCTCACAAGCTCATCAGGGAAAAGAAACCTGATATTAAGATTTCCGCCATGATTCATCAACCCTGGGCATATCGTGGACATCAAAATAAGATCAATGGTTCACTTTATGGTCTTTGCCTGGACGTCGAAACCTGGGCAAAAGAAAAACTGATTGACTCCGTTGTCGCGGCAGGTTATTACATGGACGGGGGGAATGCAACACTCGCTTATGAGTACCTGAAAGACCTGACTCATGGTCAGGTCGATGTTTGGTTGTATCGCTGGATTCCCAATTCCCCTGCGGAATTTCAAAACTGTATCGATGAGGCCAACGCATTGAAGGCAAAACAAATTTTATTTTGGGAAGCCGATTACATCGACGGTTGGGCAAATGAAGAGGAAATGAACCAGGCCATGGGCGGGTATGCCTCACCGTGACGTTTCCGGTATCATGAACACTTCTACCAGAGTCACGAGAATCATCGGGCAAAATGATCGCTCCGTGACCGTCGCGGCTCTGATGGATCAAACAATTTTTTTTGCATGAGTTCCAACAGTTCGTTTCCTGTTGGGCATGGGGATTTCAAAAAAACACGCCGGAATCGGAACCGGGGAAAAATGCGAATCCTCCGCCGAGTATTTTGCCGGCACCGGAAACAGTGTGTCTTGATTCCGTGGAATTGTTCCACCACCGTTTCATTTCAAATATCGAGTGACCATTTTGAGATCGGGAGGGCTGAAGGATGTTGTTTCGAATATTGTTGCTTGCGAACATGATTGGATTATTTGCTTTCCCCGGCGGCGACGCCAAAGCGGACGGAATGGATTGGGAATCCATCCTGCATCCCGGGAAATTTCGCGTTCTCATACGTTTTTCCCCGGATCATACGGTGATGGAACTGTCTTCTCCCGCCATCACGGAATCGGATGAACAGGTCGAATGGGTTTACCCTGAAGTTCAAGTTCCCGACGGAGGAACATTTGTACTCAAGAGAATCATTCCCAAGAACAACCCTGCCGGTTCCGGGATTCGTGAATCACTGATAATCAGTCCCTTGACAACGATTCATACGGATGTGGAAATCACCAGGCAATGGAGAATTCCCATGCCTGGTGACCGGGAGGAAATCAAGATGACCCTTCCGCTGCGAAACGGGTGGGCCAAGAGTGTCGCGCTTCAAAACGATAATCCAACCCAAGCGCAGTATTGGCTTGGAACGCGTCTTACTCCGTCGGAACCGGAAATCGCGCTGCCGGTGGTCGAAATCGTTTTTCCTGATTCATCCCGTCTGGCCGTCATGTCGGATCCTTATCTTGGCACACTTTTTTCCACAAAAAAAGATCAAGAGGGGATTGTACTGGAGCAGAGTTTTCTCTATGACGGTCAAACAGTCCCGTTGCAAGACGAACAGACCCGTTCATTTGGCCTGTGGGTGCATCCCGCCGATGAAAAAGCGGCTTCATTCGATGATACCGTTGATGCGTTTTACCGTATGATGCTTGACGATGTTCCAGCCGGGCCTGCGTGGATTCACGACATTGCAATGGTCTATTACGATTATCTCAGCGATGGCGGCGACGGCTGGAGTCGTGATCTTGTCAAATTGGCCGGGATTTTAACGCCTGAAGAAAGGGCGCGTGTCCTTTGCTGTTATCATGGCCGTTATCCCAATCTTTGCAGTTACTTGTTCGATGATGATACCGGTGCGATCAAAAGCGAATGGAATGCCATGCCGCTGACCCGAAATGTCCCTTATTCCATAGTACGCGTGAAAGAGGAGTTGCACCTGGCAAAATCGCTGGGGTTTCGCGTGTGTTTTTATTTTGCGGATGGACTGGTTCAGGATTCCGGTCATCCGGAATACCGCCATGACTGGACTTTTTCCAGTTTGACAAAAGGAGATCGTCCTCCCGGGGCCTACTCGTTGCTCAATACGGAAGGATATATCAACGGTTGGACCGGCCCGGACACCTGGGGATTGACTCGCGCCAGGGACCCGGGAAATCCGGATGTTGCGGATTGGTATTCAAAATACCTTGACACTTTGCTTCATACCTTTGGGAATGAGCTTGACGCTTTCGTTTGGGACGAAACCTATTACATTTTTCAGGGGTATATTGGAACTTTCCCCCAACCTGTCCATAGTGACATCGCCATGATGCAACTGGTCAAACGATTGACAAACCAGGTGACGAATTTCGATCAAGAAAAAGCTTTCTTCGTTTGTGATGTGATCAATATGCACCCGTTTTTTCTCCATATCCCCGCGAATTCCATGGTGTCCCATGGGACATTCCAGGATTCTCAATGTAAAGCGGAAGCATGGTCTTACGCCATGTTTCCCAACTGGCGCAATGCTTTCTGGAGCTGCAACTGGTGGCCGGTCAGTCGTTTTGAACTGACAAAATATGGTGTGGAGAATTTTGGGACGGCCGTCGCCATCAGCAATGGTTGGGAAGATGACATTGGACCTTCAGAATGGACACAGTCGCAACAAGACATGTTCCTGCAACTGTTTCGTGAACGTTGCAATCAACAAAAACGTCAAAAATATCTGGAGATTGACCCGGCGGTTTTTTTACAGAATCATCCGGTCGCAAGATAGAGTTCGAACAGATCGCCGCAGAGGGCGTTTTCTGCGAACCCCGCGTCCTCTGCGAGAAAAAAAAATCAAAACGGCAAACGCGGTCGCAGGATTTACAGGATTATTAAGGATAGAAGGCAAAAGGAATGATTCCTCTATCCTGAAAATCTTGTTAATCCTGTCGAAAAACGAACTTGTCATCTTGCCCGATGATTTTTTGGCGAAAACCCTGGAATCTTATTCAAGACTCCACGCCGGCAGCATGACCCGTTCTCCTCCGGCAATGGCGGATTCGTGAGCGCAAATTCCCACACAGGTCCAGTTGGCCGACCGAACGGCATTGGGCCACGGATCGCGGTTCTCATGCAGAGCCGTCAAGAACTCGTTGACCATGTGCGGATGCGAACCGCCGTGCCCTCCGCCCTGGATGAAAGAAAGGTGTTCCGCATCCTGGATGGATCGGGTGAAACGACGGATCGGTTCCGGCAAAAAATGGGCGTAATCCGGCACGCTCACACGCGAGGGAATTTCCGGTTCCGGTTTTTTCGCCGTGTGAATAATGTGTTCCTCGTTTTCCACCAATGTCCATTCGAAGCTCTGCTTCGTGCCGTAAACGTCGAAACTCTCCCGGTATTGCCGTGCCGTATCGTAAAGAAAACGCCAGATATGCGCGGCCACATCAGAGTCCTTGATCTTGAGGTGACACGATTCCACGGCAAAGCGGTTGCCTGATTTTTCCGCAATATCGTCCCGAACCTTGCCTGAGCCGAAGCAGGAAACGTATTCCGCACGGCCATCGAGGATTCCCAAAACCGGACTGACGACATGGGTGGCATAGTGCATGGGAATCATCCGCTCCCAGTATTCCGGCCAGCCGTCCATATCCTGCGGGTGCGACGCCGCCATGTACTGGATTTCCCCCAGTTCACCTTTGCGATAGAGTTCCCGGATAAAAAGAAATTCACGGGAATACACAACCGTTTCGGCCATCATGTATTTCAGACCGGTTTCGCGGACCAATTCGACGATTTGGCGGCATTCCTCAACGGTCGTTGCCATGGGAACAGTACACATCACATGTTTTCCGGCCCGGAGTGCGGCCATGGACATCCAGGCGTGATCCGGGATGGGCGTGTTGATATGCACGAAATCCACTTCGGGGTCTTTCAGGACAGCCTCGTATTGTGTGTAGAGTTTCCTGATGCCAAACGTGTCTCCAATCTTTTTCAGATTCTCCTCGTT
The DNA here is from genome assembly GCA_009776995.1 of Planctomycetaceae bacterium. Classification (GTDB taxonomy): domain Bacteria; phylum Planctomycetota; class Planctomycetia; order Pirellulales; family Thermoguttaceae; genus WRMR01. Next base: position 8,870 of record WRMR01000102.1, read on the forward strand.
GCGTTGGCAAAGGGCATGAATCTTTCCCAGGGGATGGTTTTGATAAATCGGAATAAACTCCGCTCCAAAGCCGAGTCCGATCATCGCAACGTTATACTTTTTCTCCGAATTCGCCATGTTGTTGGTTCTCCCGTTGATAAGTTGATAAAATGTGACAAGCAGGTTGAATTTCAACGATCTTTGACAGGTAACCAGCCAAGGAACTGAAAAGAATTCTAAAGGAAAGCGAAATCACGGTCAAGTGATCACAAAAACGAAGATTTCATTGGGGTTTCGCCTTTGTGATCGAAAACCGCTGAAACCGTATCCAGAACTCCGCACCGGCAGGTCCATGCCAGCACTGGAGCGAAATCCGGTCTATGCTACCCCTCTTGTGAAAAGTCTTGGACACCTCTTTCGTTCTACAGGCGGTGAAGACTCGCGGGACGACTTGACCGTCCAACGTGATTCGGCTATCCTGATTTTGGGTGATCATGACGATCCCCCTTGATTCCCGACGGAAGAACGGCCTATCTCCCGGCGAAAAAGTTTCTGTTGCCCGTTACAATCCAGCGGTGGGTATTTGAAGTTTTTGGTCAACGAGCCGATTGGTTTTCGAGTGCAATCATTTGCTGAAGAGGTGCTATCATGTTCCGAAATCTCGTTGTTTCGCTTGTTTTGGTGTTGATTCCCGGTTTTGGAGACGCGGCAGACACGGCTGTCGTGTTCGAAGGTAATCTCCAGCCTTTGACGGAAAATGAAAAAACTGCGTTGTCTGCCGATGACAGATCGTTGTTTTCCGATTTCGACTTCCCTGAGGAAGTTTCGCCTCAAATCCTTTTCCGCAAAGGAAAAGAGAACGACGGGTACAACAATATCCGTATCCCGGCCATTTGCATGTCGAAGCAAGGAACGTTACTCGCCTTTGCCGAAGGCCGTGTCGCCGGGGATACGGGAAAAATCGAGATGCTCCTGCGCCGCAGTGAAGATTGCGGGAAAACATGGAGTCCGATCCAGGTGATCTGGAAAGACGGTGACAACACCTGCGGCAACCCGACGCCCGTCTGTGACATGGAGACCGGAACGATTTGGCTGCTGACGACATGGAATCACGGTCTTGATCACGAAGGTCAAATCATGGACGGTCAAAGCCAGTATCCGAGGATTCCGCATGTCTTGAAATCGGACGATGACGGAAAAACCTGGAGTGACGCCAAACCGTTGTCGCATCTTCGCAAGGACAATTGGGGATGGTATGCCACCGGTCCCTGCAACGGCATTCAGTTGACACGCGGGCCGCACAAGGGGCGGCTCGTCATTCCGGCCAATCATTCGGTCGTTGATCTCCCGCGTCCGCGAAGCGACCTTTATCATTCCCATATCATCTATTCCGACGACCACGGAACGACCTGGAAGCTCGGCGGCATGAATGAAACGCTGACCAACGAGTCAACCGTCGTCGAGCTCACCGACGGCGGCGTCATGCAAAACATGCGTTCCTATCACGGACGGGATGGCCGTGCCGTTGCGATCAGTCGGGACGGCGGTGAAACCATGCCGACTTTGGGTTTGACGACGGGAAAGCCGGGGGATGATGCTTACCTTGATCTCGTTCTTCACTCCCCGGTCTGCCAGGCGAGCATCCTGCGCTACGATTGGCCGGAAAACGGTCAGCCGGGAACGATCCTCTATTCCGGTCCCTGGGGAACTGCCCGGTCGAGACTCGCTGTTTGGATGAGCCGGGACGACGGCAAAACCTGGTCGCATCGCCAACGGATTTACAACGGCCCGGCGGCGTATTCGAATCTCATCGCCTTGCCGGACGGCCAAATCGGGCTGCTTGCCGAAATCGGGACGCAAACACCTTACGACACGATTTCCTTCCTGACGTTCCCGCTTTCCTGGATCGCATCCGCCGAAAAACCGGAAAACCCCAATCCGTCACGTGACGATCCTTAGAACACCAACTCTACCGTTCCACGCCAATAAAAGTGACAGAACAGCAGAACAGCAGCCGGAAACGCAGGGAGAGGGGAGGTCGCTCTTGGATGTGGCACGAAATGGAACACGATGTCTCTCATTCCTGCCGTGAGCCGGGGGAAGTGCCTTGCCCATGATGATCTTTCACATATTGAGCGGCCGTACGGTTGAGTTCGCGGAGTGACATGCCCTGGAATAAATGATCGCGTTGCCATTGCGTGTAATCGAATGGCTCCCGTAACAAATGGGAAATAAAAACTTCAGTTTCCAGAGGTCCGAGTTTTTCCAAAAGGCAACAGATCGCCTCACTCATAATGATGTTTTGGCTACGCATTTTCCACCTCATAAACTGTTAAAAACTCAACGGGAGTACAAACTTGGATGTCTTTTTCCGCATATCGCTTCAAAATCCCATCGTCCGTCGTAAGGAAATAATCACATTTCGCTTCAATGGCACAAGCCAGGTGAATGGCATCCTTATTTTTCATTCCCTGACTTTTGATTTTTTCCGCCCGATTTTCAACAATCTCTTCTTGATTGGGATCAACAAAAACTGTGGCATAAACAAAAAAATCTTCGATGATTTTGCGGTTGGCTTTGTTGGGATTGTTGCAATTTTCAAAAATGGTCATGTAGGAATAGGCCAACTCAAGTCTATCGCAGAGAATAAGATTTTGGATGTGTATTTTTGCCTGGGTTTCCAGGAACACACGGATTTGACTCTGATCATCAAACGGCCTGTTATAGCAACAATTATCAAGATAGACTCTTTTTTTTCGCATGATGACATCGACGGCAAGGAGAGATGACAATATGAACCAAAACAATTATATGCCATCAAGTCACATCATGCAACCTCGCCGGGACTCTTTCGTGCCATTCCATGTCTTTGCGGAGCGGTCGTAGCGGAGCAAAGTGCAAAGTGCAAAGTGCAAAGTGCAAAGTGCAAAGTGCAAAGTGCAAAGTGCAAA
>WRMR01000103.1 GCA_009776995.1 Planctomycetaceae bacterium
CGAGTCAAATTCCGGGGCAAAACGTTTTGACCCGTCGGGCAGGATCGCGACTTTGCCGTCAATGGTTCCCCAGCGGGTTTCGACGCTTGCCTTTTCCCGCCGCAACACGGTTCGCTTCATCGTCATGCGGCGCACACCGAGCGTCGTTGTGTGTTCGAACAGAATCGCCTCCATTTGCCCGACCTGCCCGGCGCGGCACAACACCGTCAGCTTGACGCCGGGACGCTGCTTTTTCATTTGAATCGCGGTCGTGTCAACGTCAAGCGGCCCGGCCTCCCAAAGTTTCTCGATGCAATAGCCGATCATTTCGCCGGTCATGTCGTCGAGGTTCGTTTCCAGCACCTGGATTTCGTCGTGATCGTGTTCGTGCGGGTGGTCATGCGAATGCTCATGCCCGTGCGTGTGATCGTGGACATGAACATGGCTGTGGTCATGCGCATGATCGTGACCGTGTTCGCCGTCATGAGGATGTTCGTGTTCATGATGGTGCGCGTGTTCGTGATGATGCTCGTGCGCGTGTGCATGTTCGGGGACGTCGTCCGTTTCACCGACGATCAGCCGGAGCAGGTTTGCCTGGCCTGGCAGGTCGCGGCCGCCCGCTCCGCAACCGATGCTTGTGATCGTCATCGCGGGCATCGGCAGAAATGCCTTGACCGTTGTTGCGAGAATCGCGGCTCCGGTCGGCGTGGTCAGTTCCAAAGGCACATCCGACGCGGCAATCGGTACGCCCTTGAGCAGTTCGGCGGTCGCGGGTGCGGGCACACTGCATGTCCCGTGCGCAATTTTGATTGTGCCTGTACCGGTCGGAACCGCTGAAGCGTAAATCGCGTCGGGACTCAGATAATCCAGCCCGACCGCCGCGCCGACAATGTCGGCAATCGAATCGGCAGCTCCCACTTCGTGAAAATGCACGCTTTCCATATCCGTGCCATGCACTTTCGCTTCGGCTTCGGCCAGTTTTCTGAAAATATTTCCGGCCAGTTCCGCGGCGTTCGGCGTCAATGCCCCGGCGTCTTTCGCCGTGTCGATCATCGCGAGAATGTCGCTCAAATGCCGGTGGACGTGCTCGTGCGGACACCGGACATGGACGCGAAGTGCCCGCATGGCGTGACGTTGCACGGTTTCCGCTTCGATCTGCAATCCCGGCACGCCCAGCGATTGAACCGCGCGGTCCATCAATGCGACCGGCACTCCGGCATCGACCAACGCACCCAGCGTCATGTCCCCGCTGATTCCCGAAACGCAGTCAAAGTATGCTATTTTCATGTGATGATGATATTGAGTTGGGAGTGTGAAGTCAGGGGTTTCGCCGGGCGTCCCGGAGGCCGGTTGGGATGAATCCTATTTCAAGGCAACCCAAATTTCATCAATTCTTGTGCATGTCGCTACGAGAACGGCTAACGAATCACCACCGCGACGCGGCTAACGAGTTACCGGTCACTGGCTACGGGCCACTACTTATTCGCATGGATTTCGGCCAACATGCCGAGCGTTTCGCGGACTTGCGGGATTTCGGTGAAACCGATGGTCATGGCATCGACGGTTCCCAGACCGGTGACGAATTCGAGTGATTCGCGGCGTTGCGACGCTTCGGTACAACGGCCTTCACCGAAAATTTTCATGCCGAGAATGCCGACGCCCTTGTCGTGCAGTGCCTTGATGACCGGTACGACCTTGTCCGGGTCGTCATCGGTCAGAAAGTCCTTACCGAAGGGATTGATGCGCACAAGCACAATGTCAAGTTCATCGACTTCCAGGCACTTTTTGAAGGCATCCAGGGAGTGGCACGACACGCCGATCGCGCGGACACGCCCAGCTTTCTTTTCATCCTGAAGAGCTTTCCAGGCACCGGCACGTTCTTCCGGCCAGCGACCGTTGGTCATGCAGTGCAACAACACCGTATCGAGGTATTTCGTTTCCAGCTCATACAGGTAACGGCCTATATCCGCCTTGACCAGTTCTTCCGTCCCGGAAGGCGTTTTGGACAGCAGGAAAAACTCCTCACGATTCCAGCCGCGCAGGGCGTGTTGAACGTAAACGTGTGTGCGGTAATTTTGCGCCGTATCGATGTAACGCACACCCTGATCGAAGGCTGTATGCATCAATTCGATAAACGCGGCTTCGCCCATGTCGTAATAGGGGCGGCCGCCGGACATGCCGGTTCCCATGCCGAGGATACTGGTTTCAATGCCGGTTTTTCCCAACTTGCAACGCGGGAAACCGTTCGGGAAGTATTTTTTTGCGGCGTCCTGCATGGCAAGAGCCGGAGACGCCTGAGCATTCGGCGACGAGTTGGCGTGAGGGTGAAGTAACGAACCGACTGCCGCTCCGAAAGTCGAAGCAGTGGCGACAAAACCACGACGGGTGACATGGGACATAACATGGCTCCTGAGATCAAAGTGTGAAAAAAGCTTGACGCGGGACGGTCACGGCGTGACCACCCCCAGTCCGTTCATTCTATGAAATGGACTCCGAAATTTCAAGTCACCCCGGCAAGGACTCAGATTTTCTCGATGATCATAGCGTTCGACCGCCCGGCACGCGAGTTATTGAGCGTTAGAACTCGTGTCTTGTTACAGGGTTGCGGCGAACCATGCACAACGTTGATCGGGCAACTGGCGTCCGGTTTTTCGTGATTCCGCGTCGGGGGAATCAGCCCTTTTTGCAGGCCGATCAGCGAGGCAATCAATTCAATGGTGCCGGAACCGCCGCCCAAATCGCCGAAATGCCCCTTGGGAGCGGTGACGGGAACGTCACCCAGTTCGTCACGAATGGCCTCGGCTTCGACCCGATCTTCCCAAACGGCACCCATACCATCGGAATTGACATGGCTCAGATCGTTCGGTGTGCAATCGGCGTCCCGCATCGCCTGGCGAATAGCCGCTCGGATACTCAGGCCGGTGATCGGCTTTTGGTACAAGGCCGGTTCAAACGCCTGGGCAAAGCCAATGATACGGGCAATCGGCCTTGCACCGCGCGCGTCAGCCGTTGCGCGGGATTCAACGATGAGCGAACCGGAACCCTCGCCGAGTACGGTTCCCCGGCGATCAGCGTCGTAGGGACGCGGTTGCACCGTCGGGTCGCCGGACGTTGGAGCAAGATTATGAGTTCGGCTCCGCGCAAGAAAAATCGGGTTGATCCGATTGCCGACCCCGCCGCAAATCATGACGTCGGCCTGGCCGCGTTCGATCGTTCGTACCGCTTCGGTAATCGCCGAAAGGCTCGAACTGCGCCGCAATGTGACCGTGTTGTTCGGCCCGCGGGCGTCGATGGCAATGGCCAACTGTCCGGCAACGAGATTCGGCAGATATTTCAACATCCAGAGCGGAAAGATTTTCGGGAGTGCGCCGGAGCCCCAGAGTGAAAATTCGATACGATCATCGATTTGACAGGTTTTGAATGCGTCAACCAGTTCGTCGAGTTCCAGCCCGATCAGGTCGGAACCGAACACGATGCCAAGCCGGTCCGGGTCGATGGTCGGTGATTCGCAGTTGACAGTCAATCCGGCGTTTTCAATCGCGTGTAACGATGCGATGTAGCCGAGTTGGATGTCGCGGCTCATGTTTTTGATGTTTTTTCGCGGTTTGACGAAATCTTTTGCCCGAATGTCCGGCACGACGCTGCCGAACAGCGGCGCGTGACCGGATTCAAACGTCTCGACCACCGAAACACCGCTGCGCCCTTCGCAGAGGGACTGCCAATAAGTGTCCAGGTCATTGCCAATGGGACTCAAGACGCCCATGCCGGTGATGACGATTTCTTTGCTGATCATGTCGCGTGAAAATTGTTGATTCCTGTTTTCTGCTTTGCCGCACAACACGTGATCCCATCGCGGGAAACCATTTTACCCTAATTCACAACAATTTGGTAGGGCGGTCGAAAAGCGCAGAATGCAGAATGCAGAATGCAGAATATTCCGCTCCTCACTCCTCACTCCTAGCCACTAACCACTAGCCACTTCCCCCTTCACTCTGCGTTCTGCTCTCTGCACTCTGCGCTCGTCACTGGTTTCACGGAATTTTACCTGAACATTGACCCAGTATCTCCGGTTTTTTTGCGAAAAGTTGCCAAATTTGCCGATTTTGCCGGCTATGCTGTATTATTGTGCTGGTGGCACGAATGATTACGCTGGTGGCACAAACTGACGGCACGAAATCCATCAGATTTTTTCAGCAAACGGTGATAACGTTGAACAAAACGGTGATAACGTTGAGCAAATCGGTGATAACGTTCCACCAAACGGTGATAACGTTGAGCAAATCTGTGATAACGTTCCATCAAACGGTGATAACGTTGAGCAAAACGGTGATAACGTTGCATCAGATTGGTGAATCGTTCCATCCGCGAGCATCTCTTTTTGTACAAATTCTGCATTTTTTGCATGACAAACGACGCATTTTAACGCGCAGATGGGTTATTCGGGGGGAGGTAGTGGCTAGTGGCTAGTGGCTAGTGGCTAGTGGCTAGTGGCTAGTGGCTAGTGGCTAGTGGCTAGTGGCTAGTGGCTAGTGGCTAGTGGCTAGTGGCGAGGAGTGAGGAGCGGAATATTCTGCACTCTGCACTCTGCATTCTGCACTTTGCACTACCCCCTGATCCCTCTTTTGTAAACGCGGTAGGTTTTGTAGTGTTGCGCCCCGATGCGTTCAATGATGCGGTTGACCTTGTCATTGTCCTCGTCGGTCCAGCTCAATTCCCCGGCCTTGAATTGTTTTGTATTTTTTCCGTAATTCAGCGTGTCAATGATCAAACGTTCCGCAACCCCCCGCTGGCGGTACTCCGGCAACACGCAAAGGACCATCATCCGCGCTGTGGTGACGTTTTTCAATTGCCGGTAAAACCGCCACAAGCCGACGGGCAATCCCCAGCAGGTCAATCGGCCGTTGAGCGGTTTGATCACTTCATTCAAATCAGGTACTGTAATCGAAAAACCGACGGGCTGTCCCTCTTTTTCCGCGATGAGAATCATTTTTTCATCAGCAAACAAGCTCAATTGTTTTGCGAAATAACGGATTTCCGGTTCGGACAATTCAACACAGGCCCACCACCAGTTTTTCCGGGCGAAATCATATATCTGCATGCAGCGTTGCACATCCCGCTCGAAGTGTTTCCGGGAAAACGACCGGATGGTAATGTCCGCGTTCCGGGAGGCCACGCGATTCATCAAGGGTTGCCATTTCTGAACAATATCATAAGGGTCCTCAAACCACCAGGCATACAGGTCCTTGTCTTTTTCAAAACCCCAGCCTTCAATCAATGCGGGATAATAGGCCGGATTGTGCGGCATCATGATTCGCGGCGGCATGTGAAAGCCGTCAATCAGCGTCCCGCATTCGTAATTCGTCGAATAAGTGACCGGCCCGATGATCGTGTCGCGCCCTTTGGCGCGAATCCAGGCGGCGGCGCGTTCGAACAGGGCGTTGGCCGTTTCCTGGTCGTTGATCGATTCGAAGAAGCCGAAATTGCCCAGATTTGTGTGGTTTTGCTCGTTATACCGCGGGTCGTCCGAGGCCAGAATGCGCCCAACCACCTGCCCTTCCCGGATCGCCAGAAACTTGGCGGCGTCCCCATGGAGAAAAAACGGATGTTGCTTTGGGTTGAGTGTGGATTTGACGTCCCACTTCAACGGTGGAATCCAATGCGGATCGTCCCGGTAAATTCGCCAGGGAAGATCGACGAACTGGTCCAGTTGCTTTCGCGTTGTTACTTCTTGAATCATCACGATGAATATTTTGAGTTGAAAATCAGTTGACGGCTTGTGGAACAAAGGCTATTGACCGGGCAACGCGAGCGAATCCCGGCCGATTTCCGGGTAATCATAGATTCGGAAGGTTTTGTTGCGGATGGCACCGCCTTTTTCGAGACTGCCCCGCGAAAACCGGTTCGATTCCAGCACCCAGGAAAATTCCGCTTCTTGAATCCCCGACGCAATGGCTTGCGGAACAAGACCTTCGAGCAACAGGAGTGCCAATCCGTGCATCTGGTATTCGGGCAATACGTTGGTGCTGAGAACGCGAATGCGTTTGATTTGGTCTTTATTTCGCAATAATTTCAGGAAACCGAAGGGAAACAACCGGCCGTTGATTTCCCGGATGCGCGGGTTGTAGTCCGGCAGGCCGAAGGATGCTCCGACCAACTGACCATCAATTTCGACGCCGGTTGCAAGTTCCGGCACGATCAGGTATTTCAACCCGGCTGTCATGGCTTTCAGTTCCGCCTCCGACATGGGGACAAATCCCCAGGTGTTGGTCAGGGAACGGTTGTAAATATTGAGAAACAATTCGACATCGCGGGCAAAATTCCGGCGGTCGAGCGGCCGGACGATTGCCCCGGTCTTTTCGGCGATCACTTTTGCCATGGGCACAAATCGCTCGCGAATTTTCGGAAGCATTTCGATTTTGCCCCAATAGGAATAAAGGTCCTGCGACTTGCGAAATCCGTACTCCTCAAGCAACCGCTCATAATAGGACGGGTTGTAAGTCATCATGAAAAAAGGTGTGGAGTCAAAACCGTCGATCAGCAATCCCAGGGTGTGGTTGAGCGAAGGGTTGACCGGCCCGCGCATGATAGTCATTCCTTTCGTTTTCAGCCAGCCCAACGCCGCGTCAAAGAGAGCGTGCGACACTTCCGTATCATTAATCGACTCGAAAAAACCGAAAAAGCCGATATTCTCCTTGTACCGTTCGACATGACCGCGATTGAAAATGGCCGCGATTCGCCCCACAACCTCAGAACCTTGGATGGCAATATAGGTTTGGCACTCATTACGGTCGTAAAATGGGTGTTTTGCATAATTGACGAGCGATTTTTGTTCCCCCCGGAGCATGGGAACCCAATAGGGATCGTCTTTGTACAATAACCATGGAAATTGCAAGAACCGTTTCTTGTCGCGGGCGGACTCGATTTGTATGACTTGAATTTCACTCATATCGCAAAGTTTTGGAAAGCTGTCTTGATTGTGTTCTGATTGAAAGGTTGCGCGATAAGATTTTGGTTATCACGACTGGTTGACGGTAATTCTATATGTTTGTGAATGATATTCGTCGTCAATTATACCAAAGAAATGACTCGTTGCACAGGTACAAAAAAAATCCGGCAGAATGGTCATTTCCTCCATTTTTTTTGACAAATTCGTATAGTCACCAAAGGCAATTCCTGTTAGAATTGACCGAAATTACGTACACATCCAGTTATTAGTACGCCAAAAAGATTACTGTTATGATAAGGTATTGGACGGCAGGTGAATCCCACGGCAAGGGCCACATTGCGTTTTTGGACTCGTTTCCCGCCGGTATTACTGTTGATAAAGCATCTATTGACAGTGAGTTACGTCGTCGACAAGGGGGCTATGGACGCGGCGGACGCCAGGCAATCGAAACCGATGAAGTGGAGATACTGACCGGCGTTTGGCACGATGTGACTATTGGTTCGCCAGTTGTGCTGTGGGTCAAAAACCGCGACGCGAAAATCAACGATATGCCCGATTTGGCCGCTCCACGACCCGGACATGGTGATTTGGCCGGAATGATCAAGTACCATTCCGGAATACGTCCGATTTTGGAGCGTGCCAGTGCCAGGGGAACAACAGCAGTTGTTGCAGCCGGGGCTTTGGCGAAATTATTGCTGGCGGAATTTGATATTCGCGTTACTGCGTATGTCGTTGCTATCGGGGAACTTTCGCTCGAGCCAAAGGTAACGGCGCAAAAACACTTAGCCGCCTTACCCTGTGAGGCGGATATAACCACCGAATTGCGCAACAAAAGCGAATTGTATTCGCTTCGACCGGACAAGGACGACGAAGCGAAACAGTTGATCGACCGGTGCCGTGAAAACGGCGATACCTTGGGTGGTGCGATCGAAGTGCGGGTCGATGGCGTACCGTTCGGGTTGGGAACGCACACGCAATGGGATTTGAAACTCGATGGCCGTTTGGCGCAGGCGGTGATGGCCGTACAGGCAATCAAAGGAGTTGAAATCGGCTTGGGATTTCAATCGGCGAGGCAATTAGGGCAAGATGTGCATGACCCGATTGTGTTTGACAAAAACCAATTGAACTCACGGTCGTTCGGGTTTTCTCGGACTTCGAACAACGCGGGCGGCATCGAAGCGGGCATGACCAACAGTGAGCCGATAGTCATTCGGGCGGCACTCAAACCGATTGCGACACTCAAAGCGGCACTCCCGTCGGTCGATTTGAGTTCGATGCAACCGACAACTGCATCGTATGAGCGCAGCGATGTGTGCGCTGTTCCGGCAGCAAGCGTCGTGCTTGAAGCCGTTGTCGCATTGGAAATCGCAAAGGCACTGACGGAAAAATTCGGCTCCGACAGTGTCGGGGAAATGAAGGCGTTTTATCAGGCATTTTGCGAAATGAACAGAAATCGGTGGGGCAAAGAGGATAAGGCACCTTCTGTGAAAAGATAGCGATTAATGCGATAAAACAGTATGTTTTGCTTTTTGACAGAGGAATGTTGCAGAAAGTGAACATTTGCTTTGTTTTCGCGATGATTTGTGCCGAAAAAAACAAAGATATAGGCAGGTATGCATCCTACGTTTTGGTGATTGAAAACGGATGTTCAAGTTACATGACAAGACACGGCGGTTTTTGACGCTGTCGCTATTTTTGCTGCTTGGCCCGGCACTGTTGCTGGCTGTTTTGGGCGTGGTGTATTCGCGCCATTCGGTTCGAACAGTGAACGAGTGGGAGCGATTGTTGACTCATGCCCTCGGCAAACAGGTTGAGATGGACGGCGTCAGTTTTCCCGCTCCCGGCATGGTGCGATTTTCCCAAATGCGTGTTATTGATCCGGAAACCAACACAACGTTACTGCAAATCCCGCAATGGGAACTGATTGAATGTTTCGGCGAAATGCCGCAACACATCGACCCCGCCGTCATGTCCCAGACTGACGGGCAGGTCAACCCCCCATCGCAAAAAAACCTGTCTTCCACCGGGTTTTACGAACCCGGTTTCCCGCGAGCACCTTACAAACGCGGGCTGTTCGCGTCAATCGGCTTTGCCTGTTCGCGTTTTTTCGGCAAACAACCGAGCTATCGGCACTGCGAAATCCCGGAAATCTCGTGCAACGACGCGGTACTCACGCAGGCCAAAGACGTGTTGCTGGAGCTGATGGCCAAACTGCCCCTGACGCAGGCGTATGGCAAACAATCGCATACCGGGATCAAGCCGACCGTGTTATTCGTTGGTATAATTGATGTCTCTTCTCAGCAGGGTGAAAAACAAAAATCAGATTGCGTGGCAATCAGGAACGCTTGTTTTGAGTTGCGCCCCACTGCGGAACAGACGACTTTCCTCGCGACTTTTCATCCGGTCGATCAGGCAACTGACGCCCAGCCGTTCCGACTTGCCGTTTCCCGCAAACGAGGATCGGCGGCATGGACCCATATCCGATTTGCAACCGGCGAAAACGACGTTCCGATCCGGTTGCTGACTGACCTCGACCCGTTTTTTGAAGGTTTCGGTCGGCAAAGTCGCTTCAACGGAACCATCGTTGCCGAAAGCAGCGTTGACCAACAGAAAAAGCGAACCCGAACATTTGAGTTGACCGACACCGTGTTTGACAATGTCGCGTTGGAATCGCTTTTGAGCAAATCGCTGTCGTTCCGGTTTGACGGCACGGCCGACAAGGTGACGCTTGATTCGGCCAAATTTCGTAGCGGATCAAACGACTCGGACACTTTGCGGCTCGAGTTTGCCGAGGGAGCGATGTTCGATGCCCGTGGAATTGCTTCGTGGCCGGGTTTGCGCCGCCTCGTACAGGGAACGGGACTCCAGCTTTTACCCCGGACGACCAACCCGCCCGACACGGACATCACGTTCCGCGACGGCACTTTCCGGTTCCAAATCACCTCACAGGGAATCTGTCTGTCCCCGAAACTTGACGCCCAATCGCAACCGTGTCCGCTCGTGGTTATCGACAACCTTTGTGCCGTGTTTTGGCCTAACCCACAGCACGTCATTCGTTATGATGAACTGCTGACCGCGCTTTCCCAGCCAAACTCGCAACACATCCCACTCATGCTGGAAACGCAACATCTGCTTTCAACGTTGCCGATTACGGTTGGGCCGGGTGGTGTGATGGAAAATGAAGCATCCCAGCAGACGACGCAACGGGGCCGGTTGAAAGACATGATTCAGGAATCGTCCGAACCGCAAAACCCGCCGGTGGGTGAACCGTCCCCGATGGCCGTTCAACAACAGCAATTCACCCCACAGCAGCTTATGGAGTTGCAACCACCGCAAACGTCCCGGGAAAACGTTTCCAGTGTCCCGGCGATGTCGCCTGTTCCGGCACTTGACATGCCGCAACAGCCGTATCAGCAACCCTACACCGTACCGCAACACGTCGCGATGGGCGGTGGCAGCCAACGATCTGAATCGCCGGCAATGGGAAGCCGACAATCGCAGGAGAATTCTTACATCCCTCAGCCGCGAGCAACAGAATCCCCGTTTTTGGAAAGAATACAAGACACTGTCAATCCGGCAACGCCGAACCCACAGCCGATGCAGCAACCGATCCAATCGCTTGTGACCCAGACGCAGGTGCCGCAACCACAAACTCAGCAGTATCCACCCTCGTACTACGTGCCGCAATCAAATCAGAACCTGGCAATGGCGCAACCCAACGGCGTTCCTTACGGTAACAGTGTTCAATCCATGAACAATCCACAACTCCTGGCCGCCCAGCAACCGCAAGACCGCGTGGTGCTCACAACACCCATCAACGGAATCTCAAACGAGGTACAAATGAATTCCGCTTCGGGCAGTTCCAGCCGGTTCAACAGTGCCGTCCCATCGACATTCGAACTCAATCCAACACAAGTGGCCGCCGCCCAGCAACCGTCGCTGTATGGTAATTCGTACTACGACGCCTCGGCAACGCAGCCGCAAACGCCATCTCAGCCGGCATTCCAACCGGCAACATCGCAACCTTCCGGTGGCCAATTCGACTTGTGGCAATCGAACCGGTGAAGTGATTATCTCACGAAAATTATATACCGCGCAACGCCAAAAAAGTAATTGATGAAGTAGCAATTCATCCAACCCAAACATCAGCCGCCGCCTCAAGAGTAAAGATAAAACCATGACAAAATTTCAACTGACATTGCTTGTTGTGATTTGTGTTATGTCCCCGGCACTCGCCCAGGAAAGCGGGAGAGTGAGAAATTGGCTCGAAACGAGAGGCATCATGTTTCAAGAAAAAGTTGCCGTCTATCGTGTGCCGGTTGGAATCAAAGTGATCTTGGATGGTATGCCCTACGATAGAGAGTTCGCCATTCTCCTGACGGATGCATATCGGGATGTTGCGGCACATGCCCAACAAAGCGGCGCAAAACTCCTGACAGTCGGTGAACCGGAAAAGAAATTCCTCACTGCTCCTTTGGAATCTTTCTGGAATGATTACCTCGCCAAGGGACGCTTCAACGAAGAGTCCTGTGCGTCAACAAATCGACCATTTACGCCGATTGACCCATCCAATACCGAAATTCGTGGAGTCAAGGACGGCGATATCATCGCAGTTGACGGATGCAAGTTCCACGTTTTGGACACGCCCGGAATGAGTTCAGTGTCGGTTTCCTATTACCACGATCTTCAAGACGACCATGGCAGTTACCGCTATGTCTTCACCGGTGATTTGATCTGCGGCGACGGCAGGATTGCCAATATGTATGACTTGCAGGATCGTTTCCCTGAAGCGGAAATCGGTCCGTACCACGGCTATATGGCGCGCGTGCCAAGATTGATCGAGAGTTTGGAAAAAA
>WRMR01000104.1 GCA_009776995.1 Planctomycetaceae bacterium
CCCCCCAAAAAACTTGAAGTATCCAGAGTGTGGACAAGCACAGCGATCGTTTTGCGCTCGGATGAGAAAAACAGTGGGGACTTTGCGGTGAAAAGGGGATCGGAAGGTGCAAAAGGTTACCGAAAGAACGCAAAAACTCAGAAAAACTCGCTTTGCGATTTGGCCAAACCACTGTTTCCGAACAAGTCTAATGAATGTGCCGCAGCGGAATGCGTTGGAACATCCCCGGCGGCCAATCGATTTTGACCCTTCGCAGCATCGTCAAATCCAGCCGCTGGCCGCTCTTCCGGACGGCATACAAAAAACTTGGAGAATTGCCTAAACTACCGCAACCTGCGAAAAGCTAAAGTTACGCCCAAAATTTTACAACACCCAAAAATCCCGGAGATTGAGACGTGTTATCCGGTCACTCCGCTCGCTACGATCACTGCGTTCCCGGCTGTTGTTCGCGAACCGCGATGCTGTAGCTTTTCCGGGGGTTCCAGCGTGTACGCCTCACCCCAGGCTACCTTGTGCGTCCCCGATAGGGGCAGAAAGACGCGCACAAAATTTTACTGCACTCCGGATGGAAAGTCGCGGGTGTCTCCCATTTTTGCGGGGATCGCGTATAATTAAATGATGGTTGTTTCTTTGTTCGGGCAGTGCTGGAAAAGCGTTGCTAACACTTGAAAAACACATTTCTTATGCGAACCACGCGAGTCAGGTTGTTAAATGAAGACAGGTATTGTCGGTTATAAGGGGTCAGGAAAAAGCACATTATTCGAATGGCTGACAGGGACTAAGGCTGATCCATCGTTGGCGCATGGCACGCAGTCGGCAATGGCGGCGGTTCCTGAGCCGCGAGTTGCCGCTCTGTGCGAGATTTACAAGCCCAAAAAAGTCACGATGGCCTCACTCGAAATCGTTGATACACCGGGACTTGCACGCGATCAGCAAGGCAATCCCGCAAGGCTGGCCCAATTGCGGGAAGTCGATTGCCTGTTGTGTGTTGTGCCGGTTTTTGAAGGTTCGGACTTGCAAAAAGAGTTGCAGGCATTCGAGGAAGACCTGATGTTGGCCGACCTGGAACTGGTCATGAACCGCATCGAACGGGTCAAGGGGCCGCAGAAACGCAATTTGTCAAAAGCGGAAAATGACAAACTGGCCTACGAGCTGGAAACGCTGGAAATCGTGCAGGCGGCCATGGAATCGGGCAAACCGCTTCGCGAAGACGAGCTGAGTGAAGACCAGCAGAAAGTCACGCGGGCATTTCGACTCATGAGCGAAAAACCGCGCATGGTGATTGTCAATACGGCGGATGATGCGACCGATCACGAATCGTACCAAGCCTTTTCGACGGAAAAATGTCCGGTGGCTGCGGTTTCCGTACGATTGGAAAATGATCTGGCCGCCATGTCACCGGAAGAGCGGGCGGCTTTTCTTGAAGAAATGGGACTGACGGCGTCTGATCGTGACAAAATTCTAAAAATGCTGCTGGACGCATCGGGGCAGATGCTTTTTATGACGGCTGGCGACAAAGAGGTGCGAACCTGGCTTGTACGAAAAAACGGGACAGCGATCGAGGCTGCCGCCGAAATTCATACGGATATGGCGAAAGGCTTTATCAGGGCGGAGATTATGAAATGTGACGACCTCATCCGTCTGGGCGGCGAACGGGCGGTCAAAGCCGAAAACCTCGTCCGCCGCGAACCGAAAGATTACGTGATTCAGGACGGTGACGTCATTTTGTTCCATTTCAGCGGGTAACGAGGGGGATGAAATCATGTCAAAATACGTTTATGTTGATAATTCCAATGTTTGGATAGTAGGGATGCGGGTTTCCGCAGTGGAACGCGGTTTGGCGTTTGACGTTTATGACGCGTCGTCAAGAAACATAGTCGATTATGATTGGAAATATGATTTCGGCAAACTGCTGGAGATCGCAGCAGGGCCAAAAAACAACCTGAAACGAGCGGTTCTTTATGGTTCAAGACCCCCACAAAATGACTCCCTGTGGCAGGCTGCCCAAAAATCAGGGTTTGAAACTGTCATCATGAACCGTAATGTCCAAAATCGGGAAAAGAAGATCGACATGGGCATCGGGGTCACGATCCTTGAAGATTCCTATTCCCTGATTCGCGATAAAAATGAAGATGAAATGATCCTCATTGCCGGTGACAGTGATTATGTCCCGGTGGTGGAGTCGGTTGTCCGGCGCGGCATACAATTCTCCGTTTGGTTTTGGGAACATGCCTCGCGCGAACTCAAGGAAGCCGCAACAAGCTTTGTGCCGTTAGACCCCTACATTGATAAGATGAGAAAGTAAACATGGCTTCCAAAGACTTTGACAAAGCGAAAAAGAACAAGGCTGACGAGTTTTACACGCAACTTTCTGATATTGAAGCGGAAATGTGTCATTATCGGCAACGTTTCCGTGACAAAACCATTTTTTGCAATTGCGATGATCCTTATGAGAGTCATTTTTTCAAGTATTTTGCGGTGAATTTCAACGCCCTGGGACTGAAAAAGCTGATCGCCACCTGTTATATCGGTTCGCCGACTGCCAACACGCAGTTGTCGTTATTTGACGATGAGCCGCCGGAGAACAAGACGATGAGAAGTCCGCATAAAATTGAAATTACGGAAGTCACAGATGAAAACGCGGACGGTGCCGTTGACCTGGCCGACTTGGAGTTGTTGCTACGGAACAAGAAAAACGTGTTGACTCGGCTCAAGGGAGATGGTGATTTTCGCTCCTCCGAATGTATCGGATTGATGAAACAAGTGGACGTCGTAGTGACCAACCCGCCGTTTTCCCTGTTCCGTGAGTATGTGACGCAACTGATTGATCATGAAAAAAAGTTTATCATCATCGGAAATGTCAATGCCATCACGTATAAGGAAATATTTAAGCTTTTCCAGGAAAATCGAATTTGGTTGGGCCAGAGTATTCACAGCGGTGACCGGGAATTTCGCGTACCGGAACATTATCCGTTGCAAGCGGCGGGATTCAGAGTGGACGAAAACGGCGTCAAGTATATCCGCGTCAAAGGCGTGCGATGGTTTACGAACTTGGACTTTAAGGAATGCCATGAAAACATCGTTTTTGCATAAACGTTATACGCCGAAAGAATTTCCGCATTAAGACAATTATGGCGCAATCGATGTGGATAAAACAATCGACATCCCCTACGATTATGATGGAGTCACGGGTGTTCCAATAACGTTTTTGGATAAATATAACCCCGAACAATTTGAGATTCTGGGAATTGACAGATATATTGAAGGAAATAAAACACCGAATAAACGATTTACGATCAACGGGAAAGAAATCTACGCCCGAATCGTAATCCGCCGAATAGGAGAAGCACAGTGAAAATCGAAACTCAAAGAAATCACCATCCGTGAAGTTGCGGAAAACATACGTCGATAACGCGGAAGAAGGCGTGGACGGATATAACGGCAGATTGAATATCCGCCCAAAATATCAGCGTGAGTTCATCTTTGATGAAAAGAAACGCAATGCCGCAAACACTTTGGATTTCCCCAAATGCCAACCGACCACATCACACCGTGGAGCAAAGGCGGCCACACCACCCCGGACAACTGCCAAATGCTTTGCGCAGGCTGCAACAGAAAAAAGAGTGATCGTTAGTCGGCCTCCCAAACGCCAGGCAAACTGACAGGTTGGAATGGAATACACGTTGAATTCTACTACTGTTTTCTTTTTTCACTTTTCGTTTTCTCCTGCATAATACTTATTGAATTTTCTTTGACTTCGATGTAAACTTGTTAAAATATAATTCTTGAAAGTACAAAGTAACATGAGCTACAAGAGAATCATTCCCTGTCTTGACATGCGGGACGGTCGGGTTGTCAAGGGTGTCAATTTTGTCAATATTATTGACGCGGGCGATCCGGTCGAGCTTGCGCAGCGTTACGAACAAGAGGGTGCCGACGAGTTGGTGATGCTTGACATCACCGCGACCGAAGAAGGCCGGAAAACCCTGGTCGATGTTGTACGGAAAACAGCAGCGGCAATCACTATTCCGTTTGCCATTGGCGGGGGCATCGCTTCGCTGGAGGATTTTGAGACGATATTCGATGCCGGGGTTTCAAAAGTCGCGATGAACTCGGCGGCGGTGCGCCAGCCGGAGTTATTACAGGCGGCATCGGAAAAATTCGGGCGGGAAAAAATCGTTGCCTGTGTCGATCCGAAAAAAGTACAAAAAGATGGTCGCGATTTTTGGGAGGTTTTCATCAGTGGCGGCAAGATCGGCACGGGACTTGATGCGGTCTCATGGTCGAAGGAAGTGGAACGCCTCGGGGCCGGGGAAATCGTATTGACCTCGATGGATGGAGATGGTACAAAAAAGGGTTATGACCTTGAGATCACGCGGGCGGTGGCCGAAGCGGTGACGATTCCCGTCATTGCCAGCGGCGGCGCCGGTTCGTTGCAGGATTTGGCCGACGGCATCCTCATCGGAAAAGCCGACGGTGTGCTGGCAGCCAGTATTTTTCACTTCGGCGAAGTCACCATTCCGCAGGTCAAGGCGTTTTTCAGGGAAAAAGGGATTGAAGTGAGGTGAGAGAGAAGAAGTAGCCATGCGTTGCTGACAACTTGCCTGAGTGAAGTAATTGCAGAATAGAAAGCATGAATCCAGACGACCAACAACCGGCCAGGAAAAACCTCCGGGAACACCTCAAGCAGTTTCAGCACGATCCGTTTTTCAGGTCGACGTTCAGCGAGCCGGAGTTGTTTCGCAAGTTGCTGGTGTGGCTTTTGCCAATTGCGGCGGAACTGCTCGACCTTGACCGGATGGAAATGCAAAAGGACTCGTTGCTCGACGAACAACTCAAAGCCTATTACACAGATTTACTTTACAAAATCCCGATTCGAGGCACCAACGAAAACCTGGTCGTTTTCGTTTTGGTCGAGCATAAAACGTCCCCGGAACGCTGGACGATGTTTCAGGTTTTGCGATACATTGTCCTGATTTGGCAACATGAATTTAACGCCGCAAAGAACAAGGCAGGCTTGCAGACTTTATGTTGCCGCCGATTTTGCCGATCATCGTTTATCACGGTGAACGGAAGTTTACCGCGACGATTCGATTTGGCAAATTGATCCGTCCGGTCAAAGGTTTTGAAAAATACATGCTCGATTTTGAGAGTCTGTTGCTTGACCTGACGCAGACCGATGAAGACACCCTGCCGGAGGATTTGGAACTGTACTGCATTTTGGACGTCATGCAGGCGGTTTTTCGCAAGGATATTGCTGACCGGATGTTGCGGATTTCCCGGAAACTGAAACCGAAATTTCAGGATGACGAGAGATACCATGACCGTTGGCTGAAGTTGTATTCCTATATGCGTTCCAATTCAAAATACTTGAAAATTCAAGACTTGGAAAGGTGAAAAGTCAAATGAGCGATGCTGATGTGATTACCATGTCGCCGTGGCTTGAAGAAACAATAGACTTGTTCGGAAACCCAGAAATGTAATTGCCCATTTTTCCAAAAATCAACAACATGGGTAGTTTGGGTAGAAATTTATTGAGTTTCCGAATAAGTCTAATATCTCCCACAGGGCTTGTTGTTCAATGAACGGCAGAATCGCCTTCTCGACGCCGTACCACTGGTCATTGGGCCACCGGGTGAAAGGGCCGGTCATTGGGCACAATGAAGGAAAGGCCTTCCAGGTGTCGTGGTAATTGTGCAATCCAAGGCCGATTTGTTTCAGATTGTTACTGCACTGTATGCGCCTTGCCGCTTCACGCGCCGCCTAAACAGCGGGCAAAAGAAGGGCAATCAAAATACCAATGATCGCGATCACAACCAGAAGTTCAACGAGAGCGAAAGCCTTTAAGTTGCCTCCTCCCCCCATTTTAACATTGACTTAAACTTGTCCATGGTTTTTCACCTCATCATGATAAAGGATTGAAATTGTGCCAGTCCAACCACAAAAACGTATTTTTGATTGAATACCGACAACGATTGTTTTTGGCATGTTACTCTGAAAGTATGCGAATGTCAATAGACTTGTTCGGAAACCACAAGAAATCCTGCTCATTTTACCCAATATATTGCTTTTTGGAAAAATAGGTAAATTTATTTTGAGTTTCCGAACAAGTCTAATACAGTTTTATGAAAAAAAAATCCAGATCGTTTCGTATTTTGGGGGGCTATTTTGGCAATACAATGTTGACACCAGGTAAAATAGGCAATCAATAATCCGCAAAACTGGGATAAATTTGGTCAATTTACTCAATTCAATAATGGTTTATCAGTGGTTTATCCTCCCAACAAGCCAATACAACGACGTAACAAATTTCATTTAACCTTGATTTTCAAGCCTTTTTGCCCCCCCAAAATACGAAACGATGAGCAATTTTTTATCTGCAATCGCACAAATACGATTTGACTATTTTTCTGATATATCGTACAATACGGGCGATTTTTCCTTGAGTATCGGGTGACTTGGTGCAAGTATAACACCCGGTGACATCGCGGCAACCAGCGTCATCATAAGAAACTCGCAAGCTATCCCTTTTGAAGCCCAAATCATGCGACAACAGCAATTGACTCCGCACGAAACGAAAGAACAAGCACCGGAACAAGTCAGCAAGGCGCAATTCAGGGCATTCGTGGTTGTGTTTTTTCTTATTGCTTGCATCACTTCGGCACTTGATTTAGGAACAAAAAGTTGGATATTCGGTCATTTGGGGATGCCGGGAACGAAGTCGGAAACTTTAGGCACGATTTGGGTTTGGAACGGCGTGTTCGGTTTTCAAACGGCACTCAACGAAGGAGCCTTGTTCGGAATGGGGCAGGGTTTCGTGCTTGCCTTCGCATTTCTTTCCATTGCGATGCTGGCGGGAATCGTGATTTGGCTACTCGGCCCGTTTGACAAGAATTGGTTTCTCGTCACCGTCATGGGTCTGATTTCCGGCGGGATCGTCGGTAACCTGTTTGACCGCCTCGGACTACACCAGCTTCGCTGGCTTCACGACGGGGTTCATGTTGCCGATACGCCGGTGTATGCCGTTCGTGACTGGCTTCTGGTGATGATCGGGGCATATCACTGGCCGAACTTCAATCTTGCCGATTCTTATCTTGTCGCCGGCGTCATTTTGCTCGCGATTTACTTTTTTTTCTTTGTTGAACAGCCGAACACGAAAAAAGAATAGTGTTTTGTTAATCTTGCAAGATTGATGGGACAGGAAACAAAAAAATTGAGGTGGCTGGAAAATGAACAATTTGTTATGATTCTACTGGAATCGTGACTCAAGGGCTGTTATTTTGGTCAAGTGTACACAATTGGCGGCCGATTAATGGTGACATGGCACGTTATTGATTTTGTTAACGAAAGCGTCACGCGGTTTGTCGTGCCTCCGTGTGTCACGTAATTTTAATTTGGACATTTGATAGGCATCATGACGGCGGATCGTGGTTTTTCACAACGGATTGTCACTCCAATGAAACGCAATCGCGTTCTCTTTTACGTTTTGGCTTCACTGGCACTCGTTTTGTGCGTTTGCGGTGTCTCACGTTATCATCGCAACGAAGCAAGCACGATCTCGTTGCCACCCCAGCCGATTACGGTCAACACGGCGTGGCCCGAAGTGATGGAATTTGAGCCGTACTTCCACCGTGACTTCATTGAAGCCGTAACAACAGCCCGGCAGCAGAACAAACCGATTTTGATGCTGTTTACGGCGAAAAATTGCCTGTACAGCAAACAGATTCTCAACACGACGTTCCAATCGGATATTCTCAAGCCGTTTTTGCAGAGGTTCGTTCTCATCAACATTGACATCAATGAGCAAAAAGAGATTTGCCACCGGCTCAACATTGATTCAACGCCGACCATCCAATTCATTTCAGCGGAAGGTGTGCCCCTTCAGCGAATCAACGGTGCCGCCAAGCCCGAAGACCTGATCGTCCATATCAACTCAACGTTGCAAACCATCGCCATGCACGGTCGTATCGTCATGCGGTGATGCCCATGCAATCGTGAAAGTATTTCTTGAGCGTCCGATACGAAACATGGCAATGGCCTTTGAGACAGGCCGTCAATGCGATCATGTTCGGACCGAAAAACCCGGCCTTTTCGACTTCCGGCGGCAACTTGTGGTCATGCCAACATTGGCAATGCTTGCACCAATAGATGAGTTGATGATATTCGGTCACGAAAAACGGCTTCTCGATCAGTTCGATCTGCGTAACAGCTTCCGTTTCGAGTGGGACGATACGTTCTTTGAACGTCACGCTCTCTTCCAAAGCCGTTTTGAGCAAAGTTTCGGGTTCAGCAATCCGTTTGTCTTTGGCATCCATGCAACAAGTTGTACATCTTTTGCAGAAATGCAACAACACCGGTTTGTCAATTTTCACCGCTGAACACCGTGAACGGTTACAAATAGAGTATTTCAACACAAAAGGTCCCAGAGGGAACGTAAAATCCATGGCGTATTATGGTATAACAGATACGTTCGATTAGCGAAAAACCCGATGGAAGTTTTGTCTCGCAAACCCAAACTCTCATGATTCCACCCATTGACGACACGATTACAGCTCAGGCATCGGCACGCGGGGCGGCCTGGCGCGGCATCGTGCGGATTTCCGGCCCTGATTCGGTAACGCTGGTGCAACGCCGGTTCCGCATCCCGGTTGATGATTCCGGTGGCAATCATACGCCGACCGCACCATTCCGGCATTTCGAAGCGGAGAAACGTCCGTGCATTGCCAACGGCGAATTGACTGTTTGGGGAGACGATCTGCCCGTGCCATGTACGTTGTATTACTGGCCCGAAGGACGCGGCTTGACCGGGCAGCAAGCGGTTGAGTTGCACACGATTGGTTCACAGCCGCTCCTTGACGCGATCCTGCGGACGCTCTGCGAATCGGGTTGCCGACTGGCCGGGCCGGGCGAATTTACGTTGCGAGCCTTTCTCTCCGGTCGCTTCGACCTGCCGCAGGCCGAAGCCGTACTCGGGATTATTGACGCCGACGACCACAAACAACTTGAGGTCGCATTGCGGCAACTCGCCGGCGGCATCGGACGACCATTGGCCGCACTCCGCGAACGGCTGCTCGAAATGACGTGTCATCTCGAAGCGGAATTTGACTTCGCCGACGAAGAGATTGAGTTTCTCGACCGTGACTTGCTCCGCCGGGAACTGGAAGCGTCGTTGCGGATGATCGAACAGACACAACAACAGATGCAACGGCGAACATCAACGTCCGAACGTCCCGTTGTTGTGTTGATTGGCCGCCCGAACGCCGGAAAAAGCAGCCTGTTCAACGCGATGGTCAAGTTGGCTGCCGGGTCGAGCGGGCGGCCAATGATTCACGGCAACCCACCCTCTGTCATTTCCGCCATCGTTTCCCCGCAACCGGGGACCACCCGCGACCGGCTCGAAGCGGAATTGCAGGTCGGCGAATTGCAGGTCACGCTCCTTGACACGGCGGGAATCGAAGCGGTCGAAACCGGCGGCAACGATCAGCCGCGTCAACTGGCCCAAGCAGTAACCCATGACGCCATCGAACAGGCAAAGCTTGTGCTGTTGTGCGTCGAAACAGGTGAGCCATTCGCCGAACCGGAACAGGCATTTTTGCGAGAAAATGCGGAACGCACATTGGTGATTCTCACAAAATCCGACTTGGCAAACTCCAACACTCAGACTTCAGACTTCAGACTTCAGACTTCAGGAGGATGTTCCGGATGCCAGCCCCGAAGTCCGAAGTCCGAAATCCGAAGCCTCATTGAAACCTCGGCAATAGCCGGCGAAGGATTGCAACAACTGCTTGACGCGATTCATACGCGATTGCAGCGCAGTCATACCTGTAGTGAAGTTGTTCCGGCAACAGCCTTACGCTGCCGCGAGTCACTGATGCACGCCGCCGAATCGTTGCGCAACGCGCTGCAATTGTCCGAAGCGTCCGGTGATGACCTTCTTGTTGTGACGGAAATGCGGATTGCCCTTGAACACATCGGTCAAATGACCGGTGCGGTCCACAATGACGAAATCCTTGACCGCATCTTCAGCCGCTTCTGCATCGGCAAATGATTGACGATTTGATTTGCCTCACCGCTGTTGTGTATTGTTTTGCTGACCGAACCAGTCGGCATTTTTTCAACAAAACTTTTTACAATTCGGGTGAAAACCGGAAATATTCTTTAAAAAATTTACATTGATGTGTATAATAGGCATCATACATTGAACCAGTGACGTGAGTGAATACGTAGTAAGATGGTGATTGTTGATTTGTGATGGTTTTTATGCTTGCGGATTGACGCTACTTTTATAAGAATGCAAATTATTTGATAGTTAAGACTTGTTGCGATATGATTTTTACAAACGTTTTTCCGTCAAAATCTTTATTGCGTTGATATGCCGAAAGAATCAGTTACGTGGCGTTTGTGTTGTTAAAAGAACATGAAAAATTCATTTTTCTGGTACTTTGGCACAATCTGTGCTTAACTTAGATGTGTGAAAACATGACCTGAAACACCTTTTCGAAAGAATAAAGAATCTTGTCAAAAGAAAACCTTGAGTGACTTGAAATTTCCCCCTTTGGAGCCAAAAATGAGCGAAACACATGACACGCGGTCAACGCAACAGGAAGTGCCACATGCCGCAGAATTGATGGAACTGGCGGCACTGATCGAAACCTTGCCCGATGAATTCAAACAGTATTTTCAACCCGCTATGGAGCGTGCCATGGAAAACATTGACCGGCGACGGCGTATCCTGAATTTTATTCAGGAAGCCCTGTCGCAACTTCGACTGGACATGAAATACCTGATGTTCGACCTGGAAGCCACCCGACGGGAACGCGATGAATATCGCCACAAGCTGGAAGGTTCCAACTGACACTTTTCGGATGGTGAGGCCATATCAAGGTTTTTTACTTGCCTTCTGTACGAGCCAGCTTTTCGATGATCCCGCCTTTGAGTACAGAGACATCCTGGCTTTTCAACCGGACGGAACACATTTTGACAATAAGGTTATCTTCTCTTTATTACCCTTATGTCGAAAGGTGTTCCGTTCTCTTTTCCCGACGGCAAACAACACTTGGACTTGGGTGCAAAGGGATTATGCTCTGGTACAACCCATTCGACGACGGGTGTGGTTCTGATGCCCAAGACTCGCCAAAATGAAAAAAACGATAAAACCCCCCTTGCTGTTTTTGATGAAAGCGGCAGCGATCCTGTCGATCTTCGCCTTCTTGTTTTACCAGGCATGTCAAAACGACAACGACGCCTTGACTCAATTTTGGCAACATCCCAAGAATTGGGGGTATCTTGCTTTGGCGTTCCTGGCCAATATGACGGCTTTGACCATCACATTCATTCGTTGGCAGTTCCTGCTCAAAAGCGTCGGCGTACCGCTGAAATTGAGAGAAGCCTTGCGTATCGGTTTCCTGAGCTTTCTGTTCAATCTGGCACCGGTCGGCATTGTCACCGGGGACGGTATTCGGTTTTACATGCTTTTTCATCGTTTTCCGGCGGATCGTGCCAGGAGTTTTGCCGGCATCGTCATGGACCGGGCTATCGGACTTTACGTCATGTTTCTCATCGCGGTGATCGCCATTTTCGCGACCGGATATCATGCTTACACCGGTTCGCCGGAAAACATGGCGTTCATGGCGACGATTGTCCGGAGCATGTTGGCTTTGCTCGGCGTTTCAACGGTTGTGGCCTGCCTTGTCTTGCTACCCGCCCTGACTCGCGGCGC
>WRMR01000105.1 GCA_009776995.1 Planctomycetaceae bacterium
GTTGCACTGGTTGACGTTGCAGGTGCTTGTGCGTCAACAGCAACGGTGAGACACACGCACACAATCGCAAACGCGATTCCGTAACAAAGGCTCCTGGTTGATATTGTCATGGCAAAATTCTCACTTTCTTTCAGGCGGGAAAACGAACTTGGAGTGAATAGAGAATCGTGAATAACGAAATCGTTTACTCCAGGAAATTATTCACGATTTCGTCTATGAGTTTTTCACTCTTCTTATCTTATTATACAACACCATCAACTCCGGTTCAATTCGTCAAAACCCCAGTCTGCATCTTATCTCACGGTTATTTTGAAACAAAATCTCGCATTCCCGATATTTGCCATGACAGCAAAAAGCGTTACAATACGACGTAACTGCGCTGTGAGCCATGCACAACGAAGGAAAAATGCTCAAAAATCTGACAGATTTGTTGCTTGCGGACGACCGATTTGTCGCCTGTCAGGACGCTTTACATGCAGGAAAGGCGGTCGTTCTCGACCGAATCTGGGGGAGTTCCTGCGCGCTGGCATTGGCGGCGTTTGCGGAAAAACAGCGAGATCATTTTGGTCCGTCCGGCATGATGATTGCTGTGTTCAAAAATCAGGAAGAAGCCGAACGGACGGCGGACGATTTGGCTCTTTTTACCGATTTGAGTGTCACAGTCTTTCCCGCTCTCGATGACGTCGAAACGCCGCTCCGTGTGGCCGACGAACAATTCGGTGACCGCATTCGCGTGTTGAAAATGCTGGCAGGCGACACGTCACAACGCGATTCGATCATCGTGACGTCGATTGCCGCGTTGTTGCAACCGGTGCCGCCGGTTGAGATATTGCGGGAACGGACGCGGCACCTCAAAGTCGGTGATACGTTCGAGCAAAATGATCTGTCCCGCTGGCTGGTCGAGGGAAAATACCACCCGACTTCCGGCGTCGATCTGCCCGGCGAATACGCGATTCGCGGGAGTATCGTCGATATTTTCGCACCGGATTGGGACATGCCGGTGCGCATCGAGTTCTTCGGCGACGAAATCGAATCGATCCGCCGTTTCGAGGTCGCAGGCCAGCGTTCGCTCGAAACCATCAGCGAAATCGCCCTGACCCGGCTGCGCCAGGAAGAAACGTATTCGGGTTACTTGAGCGATTACTTCGCAAGTTCAAAGTTCAAAGCTCAAAGTTCAAAGTGTGTGGAAGCGCAAAGTGCAAAACGCAAAGTGGAGAGTGACGACAATGACAATCACTCTGCACTCTACACTCTGCACTCTGCGCTGATCGAGCCTGAGCAAATCGAAGAGGAAGGCCGCAACTACCTTCAGCGGCTCAAATACCCTGAACAACAGCATCAGGTCAGCGAGGTGTTGCGGCGATTGCTTGTCTTCCCAACAGTGACGGCCAGTGTACTGGCGCACGGGTCGGGCGACGTGACGTACTCCATGCCGGTCGAATCGGTCGAGCGATTGCACGGCGATCTGCCGAAAATTCGCGAAGAATTGCTGCACACCGACGCCAGCGAAGTGTATCTTGTCTGCCAAACCGAAGCAGAAATCACCCGATTACAGGAATCCTTTCAACTGCTGCCGATTCTGCGACAAGACCGGTTGCATTTTGGCGTCGGACGACTGTCCGGCGGTTTCCGGCTGATGGATCATGCGATGATCGTCATCGGGACGAGCCAGTTGTTCGATCGAACCGACATACGCCGTACACGGCGGCGGCAACTCGGCCAGGTCATCGACAGTTTCACCGAGCTGAAAGAAGGTGATTGCGTCGTGCATGTCTCGCACGGCATTGCGCGCTATCGCGGCCTAGAGCTGATGACCAAAGGCAAGCAGGAGGAAGAGCATCTCAAGCTGGAATTTGCCGATGAACTCATGCTTTACGTGCCGGTTTCAAAAATTGCGCTGGTGCAAAAGTATGTCGCCGGAACGAAATCGAAGCCGAAACTGGCCAAATTACACGGGCAACTGTGGTCGAAACAGAAGCGGGACGTGCAAAAGGCCGTCTTCGACCTGGCCGTCGAAATGATCGACATTCAAGCGCAACGCGAATCTCAGCCTGGCATTACGTTTCCAGCGGACAGCGACTGGCAACAGGAATTTGACGCTGCGTTTCCGTACCGCGAGACCGACGACCAGCTTGCGGCCATTGATGCCATCAAAAACGACATGCGGAAACAGCGTCCGATGGATCGGCTGATCTGCGGCGACGTCGGTTTCGGAAAAACGGAAGTTGCAATGCGCGCAGCATTTAAGGCGGTTGACGCCGGCTATCAGGTCGCGGTGCTGGTGCCGACGACCATTCTGGCCGAGCAACATTATCGGACGTTTTCGGAACGCATGGGGGCTTTTCCGTTTGAAATTGCCGCTCTGTCACGTTTTCAAACGAAAAAACGGCAGCAGCAAATCGTACAGCAACTGGCCGATGGTGCCATCGATATTGTCATTGGAACGCATCGCCTGGCACAACAGGATGTGACGTTTCATAATCTCGGTCTGCTGGTGATCGACGAAGAACAGCGGTTCGGCGTCAATGACAAGGAACGGCTCAAAAAAATCCGGTCAACCGTTGACGTGCTGACGATGACTGCGACGCCGATTCCGCGAACCTTGCATTTGTCGCTGCTCGGCATTCGGGACATTTCGAATCTCGAAACGCCACCGGAAGATCGACGGGCAGTCGAAACGAAACTGGTGCGCTGGGACGACCAGTTGATCCGTAACGCCTTTTTGCGGGAGCTCAATCGCGGCGGTCAGATATTTTTTGTGCATAACAAAGTGTATGATATTGAACAGGTTGCGCACAAATTGCGGCGGCTTGTGCCCGAGGTGCGGCTCGTGGTCGGACATGCCCAAATGCCCGAACGCGAACTCGAACAAGTCATGCTTGATTTTGTGCAACACAAATTTGATGTATTGGTTGCAACAACAATCATTGAAAGCGGACTGGATATTCCGAATGCCAACACGATATTCATTGATGGAGCCGACCGCTATGGCCTTGCCGATTTACACCAGTTACGGGGACGCGTCGGGCGATACAAAAATCAAGCCTATTGTTACCTGATGATCGACCAGAACCAGATGCTGAATCCGGTTTCGGCCAAGCGGTTAAGGGCAATTGAGGAGTACAGCCACCTGGGGGCAGGCTTTTCGCTGGCAATGCGTGATCTCGAAATTCGCGGGGCGGGCAATATTCTCGGTACGCAGCAGAGCGGTCACATCGCGATGGTCGGCTATGAAATGTATTGCAGTTTTCTTGATGCCTCGGTGCGGATGCTCAAAAATCTGCCGCAAAAAACGGTCATCGAAGTCGAACTCGACCTGCCCGGCAAGGCGATGATTCCGAAATTTTACGTCAGCGACCAGCGGATGAAAATCGACTTGTACAGACGCATCGTCCGCATTGCGACACACGAGGAACTGGCCGATTTTCGCCGCGAAGTGGAAGACCGCTTCGGAAAACCGCCCAAGCAGGTCGAGCGGCTGTTGCTGCACGCCGAGATTCGCGTTGACGCCAACTATTGGCGCATCAAGGCGATACGCCGCGAAACCGACATGACCGGCGATTACATTGTGTTCGATTATCTTATGTCGGAACGCATCAAACAACTCAAGGCCATCAGCAAACAGGTCATTCGCATTGCCGATGACAAAAGTGCCTATCTCCCCCTGTTTCACAAAAATCGCACGGACGACAGTATCCTCTTTTTTGTAAAAACGGTATTGCAGAATCGTTAGTCGTTTTGTTACAATGCGACGTTATTATAGTAGCCGGGAACGTGAGTGACCGGTTAAAACGCATTGTTTCCCTTTTTTAAAGACCAACCATGCTCAGCCCACGACTTTTCATTGCCGTTTGTGTTGCGTTTTCTTCCTTTCAGTTGGTTGATTGTTTACAATCGGCAGAAGCCTCACCTCCTGTCACTGCTGAAGATTTAGCTGAGATGGCTAGGGCAGTCCAATCTGCCACTTTTTCACCGGACGGAAAGAAAGTCGTAACGGCAAGCCTCAACGGAACTGTCCGGATTTGGGATGCAAATTCAGGGAAAGAGTTGCAAAAACTGGAAGGACATGCAGGCTTGCTCTTTTCCGTTGCCTTCTCGCCGGACGGAAAAAGAATCGTTACGGCAAGTGACGACACGACCTCCCGAATTTGGGATGCCGAGTCGGGAAAAGAGTTGTATAAGTTGGGAGGACACGCATTTATGTTCCGTTCCGCTTTTTTTTCCCAAGACGGAAAGAAAATTGTTACAACGGAAGTTCGAGATGGTGTCAAAATTTGGGATGCCGGTTCTGGGAAGGAACTGCAAAAATTCGAAAGGCCTTGGCCTGGTAATAGTCCTCTCGAAGCTTTCGCTGCTTTTTCTCCTGATGGCAAGAAGGTTGTCACTGCGTGCTGGGACGAGATTGTCCGCATCTGGAATGTCGAATCAGGGGAAGAATTGCAAAAACTGAAAGGACATGCGTTCTGGGTCAGTTCAGCTGTTTTTTCGCCTGACGGAGAGAAAATTCTTACTGCAGGCTGGGACAAAACCGCCCGTATTTGGGATGCCGAATCGGGAAGTGAATTATACAAGTTAAAAGAGCATGTCAACAGTGTTAAATCCGCAGTTTTCTCGCCAGATGGAAAGAGAATTGCCACAACAAGTTACAAAACCGTCCAAATTTGGGATGCCGAGACAGGGGAGGAATTGAAAAATCTGGAGGGACATACGCGTTGGGTTCATACTGTCGCTTTTTCGCCGGATGGAAAAAGAATCGTTACGGCAAGTGACGACACGACCTCCCGAATTTGGGATGTCGTGTCAGGAGAAGAGTTGCTTAAGTTGGAGGCACCTCGAAATGTTATCAATTCCAACGCCATAGATATTGATGAGTATTGATTAACCCGTCGCTTACGCTCCGGGCTGTTATTGTTTGTGTTTTACTGTTTTTTCGTGGTAAGGACACCGTGAAAAACCAATTTTATCTTGCCATTTTGATCGTTGCACTTGCCGTTTGCGGAGTGGTGATGTTCCGCCCGCAAGTGGTTGATCGCGTATTGGGGCTGCTCGGTGTACAAAACCGGGAGACATCGTCCCACGTTGCGACCGAATGGGACAGCGTAACGACAGACACGTCACAAGAGAATGAGTCTTTGACGTTTGGCAATGTGTTTGCTTTTGATAACGCTTCGTTTGGTGACAATTCCGATGGTTTTGCGGTGGCAAGTCCGTTGCAGGCAACAACACCGGCAATGCCAATGCAGACACAGTTGCCGGTGTTTGAGACGCCGCCATTGGATTCCGGTCAATATGGCAATGTTCATGGTTTTATCGCAGATATCCCTGCCGTGTTCGATGAAGGTGTTGCCGTGTCAGGGGCAAACGGTGGTCGTGGTGCAATGCCTGATTTTTCGGGCTATCCGGCAGTGTCATTGACGCCACAAAGTCCGGGGTTTGAAGGATTCAGTCCGATTGCATCAAATACTGAACCTGCGTCGGGTGCAAGCGAGATTGCAATTCAATTTGGCGGTTCCGCAAGTTCGAATGCAAGTCCCAATCCCACGGTCGCGAACGATCACCCTGCCGGAACGGGTTTTGCTCAGCCGTTACCGTTCCCGCAGCAACCGCCCCATCAAACGGTCAATGACAACACGGTTGGTTTCGCAAATTTCCCAACGCCGACGCAGCCAGACATGAGCATGGGCGTTGATACGATATTGCCCACCTCATCGTCCGGTAACACCGGTTTTGGCGGCAACGTTCCGATGCCGGAAGCCAGCATCGTCATGCCCGATCCGCAATACGGCGGTTTCAGCGATTACCGTCCTCAGATGACAGTCGAGGAACTGGACGCCCGAATTGTTCCTCCCGCCGAAGCACCGGTCATCGCCTGGGAAACGCCAAACAATTCTCAAACCGGCGGCATGTCCCCGGCAAGCGGCATTGCCCAACCTTTCATGACGCCGGAGCAGTTTTCACCTGAAAATGCCGTGATTCCCGTGCAGGGAACGGTGGTCCCGACCACGCCGCTTTACATTCCACCGCAGGGAAGCCCTGTTCTCCAGCCGATGCAACAGACGCAACCTCTGCCGCAAATGATACAGCCATCGCCGTCGGTGACGTCGCAACCGATTGCGCCGTCGGCACCTCTGATGCCGCAGTTCCAGACGTCGCAACACGTGCCGCCGCAATCCGCAGTGTTGCAACCATTACCCGAACCACAAGTGTCTCAATCGCAACCTGAGTCGCAACAACCCGTTGCCATTGCCAACGCAACCCGGCACGATCTTCCCGTGATCGACAGGCGGGCACAATACGAACCGGAAGTCATCACCGAGTCCGAAACCGTGTTCGCCACGGAAATGCTTGCCCGTGTGGGTTCAAAAAAAGTCATTTTGACCTGCGATATCCTGGCCGAAGTCCGGGAGATCATCGATAATGAATGGGCCGTCCAATACCGGAAGTCTTGTGAAGAATACGGTCAAAAACCCACTTTGATGGATGAACGGAACTTTAAAGCGGAGGTCACGCAACTTTTGTTCGAGCAGACGTTGAACAACTGGATCATGCTCCAGATGCTTTATGTCGATATGACGCTGAATGTCCCGGCGGAACAAATAGAGGAAATCAAAAAAGCCGAAGCAAAAAATTTCGATATGGAAACCCTGCCCAAAATGATGGAACAATACGGAGTCACCAATCGCTATGACCTGAATGAAGAGTTGCGAAAATACGGCACCACACTGGAACATTTGAAAGAAAGCACCATTGAAAAGCGACTTGCCCAGGGATGGTTCGGTGAAACGGTCAAACGGCAAAAGATCATACCCAGTCGCGACGACATGATCGCGTATTACGAACAGCACAAGGAGGAAAAGTACAAAATCCCGGGGCAGGCCAAATGGGAGGAACTGGCCGTCTTTTTCTCGGAAACGGCAAACGAGCAGGAAGCTCGCGCCAAAATTGCCGAGTTGGGCAATCGTGTCCAGAAAGGTGAACCGTTTGCCGAAGTGGCCAAACAGGGATCACAAGGCTTGACCGCGTGGCGCGGCGGGGAACGTGAGACTACAGTCGGTTCCTTGAGAACGAAAAAACTGGAGCAAGCCGTTTTTACCTTGCCTGTCGGCAGTATGAGCACAATTATCACGGAAGATACCGGCGGAAACAACGCCGGCTATTATATCGTCCGCGTGACCGAACGGCGGGACACACACTATACGCCGTTTGACAGGGTGCAGGGCGAGATTCAAAAGGCAATCCACGATGAACGCTCCCAAAAAGAGCAGGAACGCTTGTTCGCGGAAATCCAAAGGCGAGTCCCCGTCAAAAAAACGCCCAATCTGCAACAAATCATTACCATGGCCTCGGAAGCGGAACGCAATTTGCCGATCGACGATACGCCTGAACGTCAAGCGCAGTTGATCGCCAAAGCCGAACGGCTTGACCCGGGCAAGAAAGACCGCAATGATAACCAGGGGCAAACGGTCGTTGCCGCCGGATCGCCACCGCCATCCAACGCGGCGGTAAGGGCGGACGAGCCGGACAACCGTGTTGCACTTGCACATTCCCGAACAGAAACGCAAAACATTCCGCCGCTTTCCCGGGAAAAGGAAGAGCCGCCGAAGAAAAAATCATTCCTCCAGACGCTCAATCCGTTCAAATGACGTGAAGTGGGGTTCATTCACGGCTGTCGGGCACTCCGCTTCGTTCCGTTCCGGGTGTTCGCTGACCGTGGGTTTGATCAGCGTATAAAGCATATCCAAACCTTCATACCAGGTTTCCAGGCGGACATGAAATGCCGTACCGCTCAAAAACGAGGCACTGAACGCGTAATTGGTGACCACACAAAGAAACAGGTCGATATCCAGCGGCTCAATCCGACCGTGCTTGATCATGGATTCCAATAACGGTCGGAGAAGATTGATGCCTGTGTCAAAGATGTGGGTTTTAATAAACGTTTCACTTCGTTTGAAGTTAATGTCCCTGGCGGCGAGTGCAAAAATACGGTCCATCGTTTGCATCACGGCAGGGTCGTAATTGAATTTCACTTTCCTCAAAAGTGCATGAGGTGGTTCTGTTTCCACCAGTGGCAAAAGCTCACGAATATCCGGCATGGCTTTACGGCTGTGTTCATCATAATAACTGTAAAGTGCCTTGAGAATCGCATCTTTGGATCCAAAATGGTTGTAGATCGTGGGAATTTTCACGTCGGCAGCTTTTGCTATGTCGCGTATCGAGACATTCTCATAGTTGCTTTCGTAAAACAAATCGAGGGCGACGTGAAATATTCTATCCCTTGCGGATCGGGATGATTCGTGAAGTGGATTTGAAAGAACTGAATCTTGTTGCATAAATAGCCCAATATATTTTAAGTGTTCGCTTAAATTTCATAGTTGAATTTATTACAATTTTACAATAAAAATTGTCAAAAATCAATTCAAAATGACATTTTTTTAGCGATAATATTGAGCTAATGAATACTGTCTTAATAAAGAATATTAATGAATCACGACACTTTCTTGGGAAACCGGCGGGTGATGGCAATGATGTCCTCGTGCAGACGGCCATTTGAGGCGACAGCTTCCTCGCTGTAAATCGTTGATGTGCCTTGCCAATCAGAAAATCGCCCGCCTGCCTCTTCAATGATGGTCAGCATCGGCCCGGCATCCCACAGCGATAAGATCGGGTCGATCATAATCTCTGCACGGCCTGTTGCCACAAGGTAGTAACCATAAGCGTCGCCCCAAGTTCGTGTGAGCAACATTTTTTGTGAAATTTCCTGAAATGCCATTTCACGCCCCATTTTGTCAAAGGTCGTGACGCTGCTGGTGAGAAAAAGACCTTCCCCAAGTTCCTGGCATTTCGAGACTTGAGCTTGTTGCGGCGATTTGAAACGCGGCGATTCATGCCAGGCTCCGCTTCCCCGCATGGCCCAAACCGCTTCATCGAGTGCAGGCAGTCGAATCACACCAATGACCGGTTCGCCGTCAAACTCGATTCCGATAAGCGTACTGTAAATTGGCACACCGTGAATGAACGATTTGGTTCCGTCAATCGGGTCAAGAATCCAGCGGAATCCGCTCCTGCCTTCCTTTTCGGGAAATTCTTCACCCAGGATCGCGTCGTCGGAAAATCGCTCGGAAATTCTTTCCCGTAGTAGAAGTTCCGCGCCACGGTCGGCTGCTGTGACCGGCGTGCGGTCATTTTTCAGCTCAATGGCGAGATTGGGATTGGAGAAATATTCCAGCGTCAGGTTTCCCGCCTCGCGAGCGATTTCAACGGCATATTCCAGGCGATTTTGCATAACGGTTATCATTTCCCATTGATTGTTTGAACGATCAAAGTGCGGAATGGCTCTGAAACACCCACAAGCATCACGAATTCAGATGGGACAACTCTGATATTGGGTGTTGCGCGAAAATTAAGGTGGAATACCAGTGATTATATGGGACGGTGGGCGATTGTCAATTTTCTTTCCATCGTCATCAAACTGTCTTTCCGACACTTTGAACAAGAGCCGAACACCTTACATTCCTTCGTGGTAAAAAAAGAATTGCCGGGAACGGTCACGCAACACCTCACACGACGGGTTTCACCATGTAACCGTCGCGGACTTGAATGAGACTGATGACGTTCTGATTTTTCCCGATTTGTTCAAGACAGTATTCCAGCGTGACGTTGATTCCTTTCTCGTGAAGCTTTGCCAGGACGAATTCCATCTTCTGGACGGGAAAGACGCATTCATCAAGACAGGCACGCACCGCTTCGATCAGTTGATCCGGCGGTGCCTGTTCCGTGTGTTCCGGCGGAAGCGGCGGCGTCATTTTTTTTTTGATGATCCGGTCAAACGTTCCTTCCGGAGCGTGGGCGGGAAATTCCGTTTTGAGAAAACTTGCCAAATCCTTGCCTGTGGCCGTGCGCAAACCGTGTTCGTCTTCGAGAAGGATGTCGCCGCTGCCGATTTTCCAGGCAAGCGAAACAAGACCGTACCAGCGAACCGCCGCAGGTTGGTCGAGAATCACCACGTTGCCGCCGAGCGATTCAAATTCCTCTCGTTTCGCGTTCGTCACCTTCCATGTCGGACGAAAATCACAACGCGCATCGGTGACATAGGTGCATACGGCACCCGGATCATTTTTCAGGAACAGCAGGCAGCGGTCCAGCGAGGCTAAAACCGCCAGCGAGTGTTTCGACGTGTTGATGAAACAGGCGTAAGGGGTTTCCCTGCCGTTCGGGGCTTCGTCCGCAGTTTTGAGCGTTCCTGTCCAGGTAACGTACTTGTTTTCGCCCGGTTTGCAGGAAAGAACATCGTCCTGGTTGGTGAGAAACAATTCCGCCGCATGTTTCAGGTAGTCCGATTCAGCCGGTGCCCAGGCGTCGAAGTCGGCTGCGACCGCCTCGTAAGCCGCTTTGTATTCGGCGGCCAGGCTTTCCGAAACAGTCGCCGGTGCCGGCATTGACTTCCCGGACGCATCACGGATGATTTGGTTTGCAAACAGGATCACTTGGCGCGGAGAGTAATCACGATGGCCAACCATTTTTGAATCCAATTGCGGGATAAGCCATTTTTCGATGCCGGCACTCTCACTCGTTCCTTTGCCGAACATTTGTTCAATGCGCCGGGAAACCAGTTCCACTGCCTGATCTTTATGACACGCGGACAGAGCGAGTTTATTGCTTTCCATGCGATCGAGAAAGGCTCTGTCAGGCGACTTTTTAAACCGTTCATTCCAGGAGTCGGCAAGAATAAATGCCAGGGGCAACATACTTGCAGCATCGTTGACCAAAAGGTGAATCATGCCCGCGAACCCTGTCACCAGTTCCGGTTTCACGAGATTGTCCAGTTGGTCAAAGCAGATCACCAAAGGAAGATGATAGCGTGAGAACAAGGCACCGAGCGTCAGGATTCTTTCACGGGCGGCCTGTTCCTTCGCTTCGTCGGAAAGTTCCGGTCGCGAAGGCACGCCGAGGATTTCACAATCGTCCTCATTGAGGACACCGCCTTCGAGCCAGTCACGGACCAATCCCCGTTTTTCCGGAGTTTTGTACTGAAAAAGGACGTCCAAAAACTGTTTTTTCGTTTCGGGCACCTGCGAATGGATGTAATTGACGGCATGTTGCTCAATGATTTCCAGGGAAACCGGGCTGACGCGGTCACTGATGATTTCCTCCATCACACCGGCCCGCACTTTTTCGGCATCGTAAACATGAAAGACATTGGCCTCGAATTGTTCCAGAAAACTTTGGTTGTTCGGCGTTGCGCAGCGCGGGTCCGTTGTCACGCGATAACGCACATAATCGCGGATGATTTCGGCGACCAGCCGTTCAAACTGGGAAAAACTGTCTTCCCCCTCACTTTTTTTCGACAGGCAGTGGACGATTTCCTGAAGCAGGAGATGAATCGGTCTTTGGGGATCAACCAGCGGCTTGACAAACACGAACAGCGAGGGGGACTCCGACTTCCGGCAGGCATTCAGAATGCGGCGCAGCAGGTGCGTTTTCCCTTCACCGGCTTCACCAAGGACCAAACCGGCAAGCGGTATTCGGGGAGACGCCGCCTTGCGTTGGATCAGGGCGCAAATCTCATCGAACGCCTGTTTGTTGATGGAGATGACGTCGGGAAAACTGTTATTCCAGGGGTCTTGCGGCGCGGCGTTGGAAGAGAACGGATTATTGTTCCGCAGCAATTCCAGCAGGGATTTCGAGAGGGTAGAGGGATTTGAAAAATC
>WRMR01000106.1 GCA_009776995.1 Planctomycetaceae bacterium
TGTCCCGTCCGGGTTCATGTGAAACATGATGCGCGAAAAATAATGCGGCAAATCGACATATTCCCAACGCAGGTACATGATGCGTCCATTGTTCAACATGGTCGGACACCAGTCCTGGTCCTGCTCAAAGGTCAACTGCCGGATCGTTTGCCCGTCCGGTTCGAGGCGATAAATCGTCCCGACCATGTCTGAACCACCGACACAAGGCACACCCATCATCGAAGCGGTTGAAATGAACGCCACCGAGCCGTCGGGAATGTAAATCCCCTCGGAATTGTCAATATCCGGTGCGACGGACGGTGTGACCTGGATCAGTGAGCCATCGGCCAGGTCCAGTTCGTGAACCTGCCAGGTGCGGTCTTCGGCCAGTGTCGTTACAAGTGCCCGTTGGGCGTCCCAATGAAGGCAAATATCGCCCACAAACGAGCCGTTCGGGTTTTCGACAATCACGTGGAACTCGCTACTCGGATCGGTTGGCCTGATTGTTCCGAGCGCGTTGCCATAGTTGCCTTTGCCGCGCTGACAGTTGGAAACCCAGTTGGCCATCAGTCCGTCGTTCTGCGCCCGCCGCACAAGCAATTGTTCGAACTGCATCAAAGGGTTTCTCAACAGCAAAGTGCGGCGAAACACGTCATATTCTTTTACGACATCCAAGGCTTTTTCGACATCGGCTTCTTCTTGCAGGTTTGCGCCGGTCAACGCCTTGTCCACTTTGTCTGACAGTGACTGCCACCGTGCCATTTCCGCATCGGCATCCAGGGTGCCGGGATATTTTTTCGCCATGTCGGCAATGTAGCGGGGAATGGCTTCGCGATTGCCAATGGCGAAAACGACATCGCGTCCCAGTTCGGCCAATCGTTCGTCAAACCGGGCTTTGGCACGCGCTGCCAGCCATTGTTGACGTTCCGCTTCCGAAGCAAACAATTCCGGATCGTCCGGGTTGCCGATCAGTTGCAACTCCGTATAGGCCGACCAACCGTTCGCCTTGTTGCCCGCTTTGGCAGGGGAACCGGCGTTGACACTGTAGGTTTGCCAGATTCGAAATTCGACCCAATCGAACTTTTCACCATCAAGAAGCGGCTTGCCCGATGTGTCGGCGAACACCGTCCCAACGGCTCCTTGGTTGGCACCGAGGATTCTGTTCCCGGAAGTCAGGGTGGCTTCTGCAGGAAAGTTGGGCATTTCACCGGGTTTTTCAGAATGATTTGCCAGGCGGATTTCAAAGTCCTGGTTGCCGCGCTGATCGATATTCGCCGAAAAAACGGCGATTTCCTGAATGGTGCGCGGCTTGCCGAGATAGTAAACGATGGTCGAGGGCGAACCGGAAATGCTGACACGCCCGTTGCCGCCCAGTTGACCGGCGCGGCCATCGGTCAACTCCCGGGCACCGGAAACGTGGTCCGCCTTGACCAACCGGGCCCCGGGCATGGTCAGCAGATTAACGTCATGGTTCTGTTTGATGACCCGGGCAAATTCGTCAAAGCCGTTTCCCGAACCGTAATTCCTGGTATTTCGCTCGACTTGAGCAAAAACACTTCCTCCGGCAATCGCACAAATCAGTACAACAGCCGAGCAATACAGTGATTTCTGTGTCATAAACCTTATCCTTACTTTCAGCGAGATGGATTCATTGAGGCAGAGTCAGACAACAACAGATTCCATTGTAATCAATGATGAGTGAAATTCAATCTCTCTCGTAAGCACTTGACGGAAAACACAGTTGCTCCGTGTGAAACCCTCTCATTTCACCACGCCAAAAAATGAGGTAATGAGGTTGTTCTTGTTTGCGCGATTCTTGTCACTGAGGTTGTTTTGTTATGAAAATAAGGTAAAAATGAGGTTTTGTCGGCGGTCACGGCGTGACCGTGCCACCTTGGTTGCAAGGAAAACGAGCCATGGTCAATTACGAAGTCCCGCGATGTTCCAAAATATGTGCGACAACCAGTCGCGAGTTGAAGCCGGGCGAATGGTTTTACTCCGTGTTGTTTGCGGCCAACGGGGACATCCGGCGGCTCGACTACTCGCAGGACGGATGGGAAGGTCCGCCTCAACATGATGCTGACAGCGGCATCGACCTGATTGGTTACTGGAAATCGCGGTTGCCAACACCAAATGACAATAAGATCAAACTCGCTCCGAACGACATTTTGCTTAATCTGTTCGATCAGTTGGGCGACCAACTCGACAAGCAGGATATGCGTTACGTCCTCGTACTACTGTTATTCCGGCGGCGCATTTTGCGACTGGAAAAGGAAGAAACGGATGTGGAATCCGGTTGCAAAACGATGACTGTCTATTGCCCCAAACGCGAGGCAACCTATCGCATTCCTGTGACCGCCCCAAGTGGTGAACAGATAGAACAAATGCAGGACACTCTGGCCGGGTTGCTTTATGCAGGGTAATCAGAGGCTATTTGGAAGTTGTCATTTTCATAACATGATATTTCGTTGTTTCCACCGTTTTAAGTGGCGATTGAATTTGGGTAGGTTGCAAAAACTGGCTGTGGTATCAAGTAAAAAAATGCCATAATTCGCTATGTTTTTTCAGAACAAGGAGGTGGAATGATGGCCACAGGGACAGCAACGTCGCCATCCCTGCGTGAAAAATGTACCATAGTTTTGGCGAAAACCTGAAGAGGACTACCTAAAGCCGATTCACACCTTCGTATTTTACCAAAACCGATGCCACGATGAAGCCCGATAAATCTTATATCACAATAATACTTCGGCGGCTGAAGAAAAAATACCCGGACGCGGTCTGTTCGCTGACCTGGCGTGATCCGTTGCAGCTTCTTGTCGCCACGATACTTTCAGCGCAATGTACTGATATAAGAGTCAATATTGTCACGCGGGATTTGTTCCAAAAATATCGTTCGGCGCGGGATTTCGCCACAGCGGAACTCTCTGAATTGGAAAAAGATATTCATTCGACCGGGTTTTATCGCAACAAGGCCAAAAACATCAAAGCCGCCTGTACGATTATCGACGAGCAATATGGCGGCGAAGTCCCGGCGGGGATGTCCAAGCTGATCGCACTGCCGGGCGTGGGACGAAAAACGGCGAACTGCGTACTGGGTAACGGGTTCGGCATTGCGGCCGGCGTGGTTGTCGATACACATGTCGAACGCTTGTCACACCGGCTTGGACTGTCTGAATCGAACTCGCCGGAGAAAATCGAACAGGATTTAATGCAAATTTTCCCCGAAAGCGAGTGGATCGACATCAGCCACCGCTTGATTCTGCTTGGCCGGGAATCGTGTCCCGCCAGAAAACCGAAGTGTAATTCCTGTGTCCTTGGCGACATTTGCCCACGTGTGGGAGTGGGCTGTAGTCAGTAGTTCCCGGCCACAGTTACATTTGCGGCTCCCAATTCGGGCGATCTTCTGCCGTTGCATCTCTGATTTTTTCACTCAACAACCAAAATGCTGTAAACCGGCACGGAATCAACGGTCAGCGTGGCTTTGCCGTCGGCGAATTCGAAATCGCAGGCTTTGCCTTCGGGTTGAAGCATGATACGTTGCGGTTTGTCGTCGCAACGGATGACGATTTGCAGTGGTCCGACCGGTTCGATTTCTTCGATGATCCCCGCGTCGCGATGGTTACCCGAGGTGTTGACAAGATGCACCGTCAATTTGTCGCCGAGTTGACTGACCGAAACATCGACCCATTGCGAACCGGTCACTTCGGCTTTCGGTTCGGGGAACAGTTTTTTAGCTGTTTCATTGACGATTTTGCGGATACCTTCACTTCCGGTTCGCGCGTATTCCTGACCGATGGAGGCAGGCAGGAACGCGGCCTCGCCCCGGCCTCGTGACTTGACAACAACCGACTCGGTTTTTGTGATGTCATCACCGAATACATCAGTAAACAACGCGGTCGTTTCCGGTCCGATGACAAACAGTTTGCCGCCGTTTTCCACGTAGCGCACCAGATCGTCGCGGAACGTTGGTTGCAGGTCATTCCATTCCGGCACAACGATCATCGGGAAACGTTCCAGGTTACGCCCGAGTGTGTGTTCCGTCACCACATCGACGCTGTACTGCAATTCGAGCAGGCATTGCAACACGCCGCGCAATTTCTCATTGTCGCCGTATCGCGCAAACAGTCCCGGCGCATTGCGCTGGTAGGCATCCGTCGAATACAGCACGGCCACTTGTGGAATCTGGATGGAACGGAAGCAATACGGCTGACGCTCCCTTGCAAATTTCGCAACTTCGGCCATGACGTCCATTTCGTTCAGTCGCACGCTGCCGTCACGGTTTTGCGTAAAATACGCCTGAAATCCGCCGCCCAGTGCGAGAACAACCGCCGCTTCACGTTTCAGTTGCACGGCGGTTTTTTGCTGTCGGGGATGGGGATTGTAGGAAAAGCTCCAGGCCATCAGGTCCCACGGCACGCCCTGGTGAACGAGAAAACGTCCGGAATAGCGGGCGGAATTGACGCTGTCATTGGGTGAATAGTCGCCTGAGAGAAAATCGACCGCCACCGAAACCGGTTCCGGCATGTGATCGGTAAAGGCCCAGTTGCCGCAAACCTGGAACGCCGGATACTGGCTCCGCACCGCCGCGACGTAATGCCGCATGTAACTGCGAAACGCCTCACGGTGAAACTGCATCCACTCGAACCAGTGCGCATCGCCCGGCCCGCGCGGGATGGTTTCAATGCCCGTCGTTTCGCGGAACAGCTTTTGCGCCCGTTCGCCGTAATCGGGCATCGTGGCCCAGCATTCGCCATCGACCCATATCCCATCGACCTGATATTCCCCGGCCAGTTCCCTGAGTTGCGGAATGAGAAGCTCGTCAACGTATGGCCCAAACACCGAGGTCATGTTCTTGTTGGGATTGCCCGCCCCGTCGATGGCGGCCCAGTCCGGGTGCAATTCGATCGCGCGGCTGTCCCACACGCCGGAATAGTGCATGTAAAGCCCGACACCGCGTGCCGCCGTCACGTCACGCCAGACACGCAACGGATCGCCGACGTAGCCGGGCACCTGATTGCCGGCTTTCGTCGGGTAGCTCGTGTAACCCGCGTGTCCCTTGCAATCGCATTGCAGGTAATCCGGCTGCACCAGGTCAATGATCGTATTGATCATTTCCGGCGTCGTGTTTTTGCCAACTTCGGTGCAATCGGGGCCGGCATGAAAATCAAAGTGGATCCCGAAAAACGAATCCGCGCGTTTCAGGCGTTCCTGGGCATTTGCGATGCCCGAGAGAAAAAACAGTGCGCTGATAACCAGCGCACATGGCAACAGGGTGGTGGTTTTCATTTTGTGCTCCTTTGTGTTGTGAGTGACAAATGTTGAGTCTTGAGTGACGAGGGACAAGCCGCGTCACCCTGCGACGCGCATAATAGAATGAACGGCCACACCGCGACCGCCACATCCCTGTAACCAGCAGGACTTTATGGAATACGTGATCGGTAGAACGGTCGGCGTGTTTGCAGGATTTGCCCGGATGACGCGACCAGACTATTATGCATGACCAACACTGATTTTTCAATCAGGGGGTAATCGTTTTATCACCGGGTCCGGTCAATTCAAAATCGACCTTCATATTCTTGCCTGATTTGACGGTGGCCGCCAAACCCGATGTATTGGGATTGGTGTACTCTTTCGGGAAAACATAACCATAAATTGGAATTTTTGCGGAATTTGGATATGCAGGCGGAGGCGGGTCCATGCG
This sequence comes from Planctomycetaceae bacterium, assembly GCA_009776995.1. Classification (GTDB taxonomy): domain Bacteria; phylum Planctomycetota; class Planctomycetia; order Pirellulales; family Thermoguttaceae; genus WRMR01. The sequence continues at coordinate 5,681 of WRMR01000106.1, forward strand.
GATCGGATCGCTTGTTTTTTTAACAATGGAAACCAAATATTCCCCCTCTGTCGTACCACTTCCCACTTTTGAGGTTCCTTGCAGAAGCGTCAAACGATATTTTCCTGAAGAGTCGGTCTCTCCGGCGGCAGACATGGCAGTTGACCCATCGACCTTGGGTGTAAACGTTACCATAGCCCCGGCAAGCGGCACACCCTCGTGCTGAATTGTTCCTTCCACATAATTGACTTTGGGGCCTTTCTGGCATCCACACGCCAAAAGACCAATCATGATGAAAAAAAACTGTATGCAATGAAGTTTCATAAGGTATTCCTGTCCTGTATCATCAAAAATATCAAACCCAAGTACCCCAAATCATTGGGATTCATTGCACTCCGCCAAATCTTGTTCTGCATGTGAGCCCACAGAAACGAAAGCGTCTTGGACGCATCGGGAAAGCAAAACATGAACCGGCGGAGTAACAGAATGGATTAACTCAAGTTTTGCAAGACTTTCTTATCAAACAGTCTTTCCTTGAGTGAAGGTCTGAACACATCAATCGATGGTGACACTTTCGCTTCCATTGGCACTTCCCATTGCCCCCCAAATTCCCCAGTAGGAATTGCCGCCATTCCTTTGATTGGCAGGGATGGAATCCAGGTTATTACCACAATTGACGGTATCGGAAACAAATGAGGCGGAGCCATCAGAACGAGAAACATTAACACCACCGGTATGAAAACCGCTGGCAGTAATCAGGGCATTGTTGACCATTGGGTAATCACCGCTGCCGCCGCAACTTGGAGCGTTTGGCGGCAAAATCGTGTAAAAATAGTTGAACACAGTTTCGGCATCGGACCAGCGATTTCCCAATCCATCGCCGGGTTTTTGATGATACGCAACACTTGGACCAAACAATGCCCCGGATTTCGTTACCAAGCATTCGCCTGGACGAAAATCACCGGCATTCGTAATTTCATAAGCGATCCCTCCGATCACTTTCTGTGTTCCACCGGGAGGAGTCGTCGCCACTTCCGCAAGGTAAATGGTGTTTGATGTTCCGTCAGAACAGGTTGCCAAAGTAATCTTCTTCCCGTTACGATTATCTTCAGTGATACCCATCCCGAACATCCCCCGCATACCGGCCTCAGCATCGTCATGAGTGCCAATCCGCACGTCACCGCGGGAACCGTGATAGTTTAATTTTCCGGAGGGATTGTTCGAGGCCGCTTCGCCGTCCGATGGGCAAATCAACGCATTGATCGTGGTTGCAACAAGATTCACATTGCCGCTGCCGGGATTAAACGTATTTGTCCAGGGGCCAAGTCCATTGGGTTGTAATTCTTTGGCCTGCTGAACCAAGTCCGCCATTTGCTGTTGCTCGAAATACGGCATGAGTTCCGAGACGAATCCCCAGCGGTTCACGCCAAACCGGTCGGGAGAGGTTAGCTTTTGGATTGCCGTGGCGGATGACTGGGCCCAACCCGCTTCCGGGAAATAATTGTGAGCCGAGTGGAAATTATGGGCCGCCAGCGTCAATTGTTTCAGATTGTTCGTACACTGCATCCTGCGTGCCGCTTCGCGCGCCGCCTGAACAGCGGGCAAAAGAAGGGCGATCAAAATTCCAATGATCGCAATAACCACGAGAAGTTCAACAAGCGTAAAAGCTCTTAGGTTGCCCCCCCCCCATCTTAACATTCAAATACTTTTTCATTTTTTTGTCCTTTCAAAATTGAAGGTAAAAACGATGTAACGCATCCAAAAACAAGGCGGTACGTTACCCTGAAACTTGACGTGATGTTCATTTGAGGTGAAATCCAGGGCATTTCCTCCTCAAAAATCCCGCCGAATTCATTTGATGAGACTTGTTTGGAAACCCCGAAATGGGGATTGATCTGCTTTTTCAAAAAAACGAACATCATGGGTAAAACAGGCATGATTTCGTGAAGTTTCCAATATAAATCCAATATAAATCCAATTAAAATAACAGATTGACATTAGCAGATTGCAGTATTAAATCAATATTAAATCAATGGGGGGATAAAAAATTATTTCATCGATTTTCGTTCAAAATCCGCAACCAATGACAAAACCTTCGTGGTGAAAAAATACAGATATTCGCTCTACTCCGGCGGGGTACTTGTTCTACCCTCGCGGGATACTCATAGTAACCTCACGGGATCAATTTTTTTGTGGCGAGTGGCAGTGCAGCTGGTAAATTCGGTAAATCTGACAACATTTTCCGGGAAATCAAAATAAGTGGACACAAGTACATGTACTCATAAAATGACTACAAAACCCGGAACCACTGCAAAGCATTTGTCAACACACGGAATTGCTGGAACAGATACCTCTGCACTTTTCATTTTTCACTTTTCTCTCTCAACTCGTGTCGTAGCGTTTCGGCTTCGGCGGCGCGACCGAGTGTGTCGAGCGTTTCGACTGCCCGCTGGAGTGAATGCCGGGCGAGAGGTAGCATGTTCGGCGTATCGATTGGAATGTGCAACCAATGGGTGATGGCGTTGTCCGGCTGATCGAGACGGGCGAAAGCTTCACCCAAAAGATAATGAGGCCCCGATCGCAAATCTTCCGGCATGGCATCGAGTTGCCGTTCCCAACTTATAGTCTCAGCAGGGGTTGCTTCGACGAGCCGCACCCGCCAAAGCTGGGCCGTTGCCAACGCGGCAATCGATGGATTGTTCGATTTTGCCAGCAATTGCAGGGCTTCAACCGCCTTGGCACGATTGGCCGTTGTCAGCGACAGTCCGGCACTGAGCAGTTGACATGCAGGATAGTTCGGGCGGTCGAGCCACATTTCGCCAAGTTGTTGATAAACAAGCGATTGCGATACATCGACATTCCACGGCAGTGGAATACAGGTAAGCCAGGCAGGTTCAGGATCGGACTCCGCCAAAGCGAAAAACTCGCTGCACGCCCGTTCCTGTTCGCCCAACGCGACGTAAGCCTGGACAATGACAGACGTTTGCTGACGCTTGACCCAATCACGTTTTTCGACGTTTCTGGCCACAAGATAATTGTCAATGGCCGCCCGATAGTCGCCGTTGAGAAAGGCTTGTTCCGCATTGACTTGCGCATTTTCTTTGGTTGTTCCAAAATCAATCACGCGATCAAGAGGAATCGTAATTTCCTGACCATGATTCGGACGAAAAACCAAGCCATCCCGCCCGGTCAAATTGACGATTTCGCCTTCAATCCGTTGTTCCACAGACAAATCAGTACGAAAAATGGCGTAATCGTTGTTCGAGCGATTTTGCGAAAACAGGAAATTTTGAAAAAATAAACTCGAGGCAATGAAAATATGGATTAACGAAATGCGACAAAGTCGTCCTTTGATCTTTCGTGTCATCCTGTCAAACACACAGCAGATGGAGAAACCCATTTTCGCCTTTTTTCTGATACAAACCCAGTCGCGGTGCTTCCGGGTTGATCATAGAGAAGTCACACATCCAAGTTCATTAACATGACAAGCGCAAGAAAAAATGATCGGGCGATGATAACCACCCGATCTCCAATGTCAAATTCGTAAAGTACTCTCAGGATACTGCAAGCTTCTTCATACGGCGTTTACGCCAGGAAGCACCGGCCAATCCCATACCGCCAAGTGACCAAAGCAACAACGTGGCAGGCTCTGGAACTTGACCTCCGCCCCCTCCGCCGCCGTAGGCAAGATAATAGAAATCCTGCGCATTACCATTACTATTGGTTCTCACATCCATAATAAACGTATAGTAACCTTCCATAAAGGCATAAGACTGGTTGGCATTGTAAGCTGTCAGCCAGTAATCTCTACTTGCATTGATGTCGAGAAGACTGCGCAGGGTAGCGTTCAATGTCCAATCGCCCGTGACCGTATTTGTATTCAATTGGTGAAGAAGCGTTTGCAAACCTGTACTGGTGATCATCCCCGTTGCGTATTGTTTGAACAAATAGGCGGAAGCAACCGACAAGACCGCTCCGGAAGTGTTTGTTGACCGGCCGGTTGCCGCATTATAACTCAATGTTGCGGTACCGCTTGAGGCAACCGTGCCGACAGTCGGTTCAGCACAAAAGGATTGGAAATAATTGTTACCCGAGGTCACACCGGAGCGGCTCGAATCGAAGGCATTAATGTTAACCTGGGTAGTCCCCGAAGCCGTTGTAAACGTGCCTCCGGCATAAGTAAACCTGAACCCTCCCCCTGCCCCTGGGTTCATTGAGTTAAACTGGCTGACAACATCACTTGCCGATAAATCGGCAAATGCTGACACACTGGCAGCAATCATCAGGGCTGCTGCAACTGGGATCCAAAACTGTTTGTTCATAGTGTACCTCTTGAAAATTGGTGTCTAAAGTAATCTGTTGACCTGTTGTGAAAGCTTTAATACTTTAACATGAAAAAACAAAATGTCTTTTCAAAATGATTGCTGCCAAAAAACCGATTCGCATGTGTTTTCGTTGCTTCGCTTCGCAAAAACGAATTCTTTTGCATCATTGGCCCATTTGGAAGCACCAGTATTAGTTTTGACTATTCTACACATAATTGTTATCAATTGGAAGCCCCAAGACGTGATTATTGGAGAAAAAAATGGTTTTTTCCATAATAAGAAAAATTGATAAAATCTTATTTTTTTTGATTTCAACTTGTGGATGGTCCCAATGATGTTCGTGTGCAACATTCGATATAAAATAAACAAATGAAAAGCATTGGTTCCATTGAAAAGAAGAAATAATTTGGGAGACATGAAAAAAATCGGGAGCTTAGGCATCTTGCACAAACAATCCCGAAAAATACGATATTTCCATCATTCGCAATTCATATCAAAACGTTTTTTTGGGAGATAGCCGCAAATCCCAGTCGCATCAAGAAAGAGCATGTTTCTTCATGCGGCGTTTGCGCCAAGAAGCACCAGCCAGTCCCATGCCTCCAAGTGTCCATAACAAGAGACTTGCCGGTTCGGGGACTTGACCGCCGCCACCACCATCGCGGGTGACGTAGAGGACGTCTTGCCGGGCTTGGGATCCCGGCATTCGTGTTAGGGCAGTATCAACAGATGTATTCATCACGAACACCTTATAATCGTCCATGAAATTGCCATAGTTGACAGTCAGGTCGTAGGCGGCATACATGTCAAAGCCCGTTCCCGACAAGGCACTGTTCAGATATGAATAGTACTTGTTGTCGGTAATACTGCCACCTCCAACGGTCGGCTTTCCTTGAAGATACCAGATCATGTTTTGAAGTGCAATCGCGTCCGCTGTGCGTGCCGCATCTGTTCCAGTGTAAGCGTAATTGAGTGCTCCGCTGGCAAACTGTTTGTAGAGAAATGCCGCTCCAAAAGTCAATGATTCACCTACATAACCATTGGCCGCAACTGGGGTTGTCCGGGTAAAACGGCTCGCAACATAACTCAATTGTCCTTGTGATTCTTCACCGACATTCATTAAAATATCCGGTGAGACACAAAATGTTTGGAAGTAGTCTTTGCCACTGATTGTGCCTGCCGTGCCAAGGGCACTGTTGTAAGCCGAAAGGTCAGGCATCACATTTCCATCTGAGTTAAGCAAACGCATTTCGCCAGCACCGGGAGGTACTGAGTAATATTGGTCGTTATACATTTTGAAAACAAAACCCCGATTGGAGTTCATGGAATTGAAACCACTGACAATGCCACTAACATCGGCAAAAGTGAAGGTGGGAGCCATTGCCAACAAAAATGCCAGCAAGAAGTGCAGGAAAAGTCTTTGATGTTTCATAACTGATTTTCTCATAAGTATTGTTCAAGACGGGTGGGTTTATGCAAACAACTAAATTTGCAACAAGGTATTAGTTTTGTCAATATTTTGTTCAGAGCAACAGGAAATGTCAATAAAAAAACCAGAATAAGCACAATAAAACATTATTTCATATTATACAGTTAATAATATCTATAAAATCTACCAGTGTCTATTTTGACTTGA
>WRMR01000107.1 GCA_009776995.1 Planctomycetaceae bacterium
AGGCCGGGAAAGCCCCGTCGCTCGACTAACGATACTCACACCGCCATGTCCCAAACACATCGCTTCGCTGGCCACCCAAAGACGACGCGGACGTTCGTTCCACTCAGGTTTCAACGTTGGAAACTTCATTGCAATGATCGCTTCCATAAAATTACTCCATCAAAGAAATCATAACATATTAACGGGCGTTTGTAAATGTTATTTTGGCGAGGCTACTTTGTGTTGAAATATTTTAACACAAAGGCCACAAAGCTTTTCACAAAGGTCACAAAATTAATACCAGTCCAATGGCGTTCGAAAGTATAGTACCCGACCAAACCTGACTTTGTGAACTGTAGCCGGAAACGCCAGTGCCGGTTCAACAGCGTTCGTGTCCCCCAGAAAATTTCGTCGCTTACGTTCCGGGTTGCTGTTTGGGAAGCAACGATCATAGGTTTGGCTGGATACTGCCAACCAGTGCCCGGATGAAATCGGGGGAAGTGCCGCAACAGCCGCCGATGAAATTTGCGCCGGCTTCGACGAGTTCGTAAGCCTTTTCTGCGAAAACTTCCGGCAACTGACGATAGACAGTGCTACCGTCCACGATTTCAGGCAAACCTGCGTTGGCTTTCATCCAAAGCGGCAAAGTGGTTACGGCCCTCATGCGGCGGCAGATCGGGATAAAACCGTCGATCCCCTGCCCACAGTTTGAGCCGATGATGTCGGCACCTGCATCGGTCATCCGCTGCACGGCCTGCTCGGGCGTTGTACCCATCATGGTGCGGTCGAGGTTCTTGCCCGAATCGAAAACGAGGCTCACCGCCACGGGCAACCCCGTCGTTTTCGCCGCTTTGACGGCAAGTTCCGCTTCCGCAGGATCGCTCATCGTTTCGACGACGATGGCGTCCGCGCCTACCGTTGCAAGAGCCGACGCCTGTTCACGAAACGCTTCGTAAAGCTGTTCCGGCTTGACCTCGCCCATCATGAGCATAACACCGGTCGGTCCCATTGACGCGAATACTTTGGCAGGTGTGCCGGACGTTGCGCGTTTTGAGATTTCGACGCCAACACGGTTGACTTCTGCGACTTTGTCGCCGTAGCCATGTCGCTGGAGTGTGAATTTCGTCGCGCCAAACGTGTTGGTCAAAATCACCTGACTGCCCGCTTCGACATACGCCTGTGCGACCTGTTCGACCTGTTCCGGTGCGGTCAGGTTCCACAAATCCGGGTGTGCCCCGACTTCCAGCCCGCGCTGTTGCAGTTGCGTTCCCCAGCCACCGTCAAGAATGACCGGCCCGTTGGCGATGAATGATGTGATATCCAGCATGGAGTTGTTTCCGTCAAAACTTTATTAGAGAAAAATGATAGTACAGGGCTATCTCATTGGCATTCATTATAACTCCTTGAAAGGGGGGAATACAATAGCCCGGGGCAAGAGTGCGTCTTTCACGGACTTTTTTACAAGAAACAGCAACTCGGAACGCAGAGAGGTCACGAAGTGGCCAAACGGAGTGATCGGAGAGGGCAATACCACCCCACCCCGGTCACTTTGTCCGCTTCGTTCCCGACTGTTGCTCACCAAATCAGGCTTGGTGGGGCAACAGCCTCAAAATCCCATTTGATCGACGCTTCGGTGTTCGCCGGGGGAGATATATTCACTGGAAATCGACGGTGCACCGGTCGCTTCCACCGGAGTCGGAACCCGTGAGGGGCCGTTCGGAACCACCCGTGTTTGCAGCGGAATCTTTTCGATGTGTTTCACCAGGGCAATCTGGTCGATGCCGTCGCCGTTGAAGTCGGCGACGACTGGGTACGCATCGACGTCGAAGCCTTCGAGGTAAAACACCAGGTCGTTGCTGTCGAGCTGGAAGTTGCCGTTGGTATCGACGATGACCCGGCCTGTGGAGGGCGTGTAGAGCCCGATGCGGTCGATGCCCTCGCCGGTAAAATCGCCGGCAATCGGAATGTCGCCCGGCTGGGCGTTGGTTTTCACTTCGATGTCGCCCGCGTCCCAGTGGCCGTTGCCGTTGTAATCAATGTTCCAGGTGCCATTGCGGTACACGCCGATTTTCTTGGAGCCGTCCCCGTTCCAGTCGCCGACGACCGCGCGGTCGGTTTCGGAACCATAGCGGAAGACGTGGTCGATGACGTCAAGCCGGACACGTCCGCGGTTGGTGTGCTTCATGGCCCGCACCTCCTTCGGCGCGTCCTGCGGATTGGGCGGCACGTTCTTCGGCCGGACGGAAACGTTCCGGTTCAGGTCGGTCGGCAGCCCCGGCTCGTTCCGCAGCGCGTTCTGGTCACCCGTCCATTCCGGTCCGAACACGCCGACATCCGCTTTGCCGTCGCCGTCCCAGTCACCGACCACCGGCTGGTCGGTGTCCGAGCCCATCTTGATCCAAAGGTCATCGTCGTCCCAGAAACCATTGCCGTTCAAGTCGATGAACCAATAGCCGCCATAAAAGATGGCCATCTCCGCAATGCCGTCGCCGTTGAAATCCCCCGCGATGGGAATGCCGAAGCCAGGACCGTAGTTGTACGACGCTTCTGCCTGTCCGTCCGAGTTGTAAATGACCCACTGCGTCAACCCCATATCATACGACTGCCATGAGACATTCATATACACGCCCTGGGCGCGGTAACCGGCAACCATATCATAATCGCTCAAGACGGAACGCGGCTGGCCGCCGTTGATGACGCTCAAGTGCCACGTATAGGTATCCGGCATTCCGCCGCCTCCGATGCCGGGTGTCCACGATTGTGTCAATATGGGCGGCGTGTAAATCAGGCCGGGGCCCGGTGCCGGACTTCCCAAGGGCATATTCGGCGGACCGGGAACGATCGGAGGATTCGATGGCGGTGGAGGTGGTGGAGGCGGCGGCGTCTCTTGATACGAGAACAGCACTTCACTGAAATTGTTGAGTGCCGAGTGCTCGCCGTAATTGACGTTGATCATGAAAATCAGGTCGGTCGGGTCGTTCCCGGCCAGCATGGCCAAAGCGGTCGGATCAAGCGGTCGTCCCGGACTTTGCGCATAACCTCCCTGATTGCCCGGCGTGTTGATTCCCTGTTCGTAATCCGACGGCTGAATCTGGCGCACGCCATAGTTCTCCGGAGGCAGACCGTCGAACAGGTAATACCCGTTGGCGTCGGTTACCGCCGTGATCAACTGGCCGTTTTGATCCAGGATCGGATCGCCGTTGCCCCAACACAGGACGAGTGTGACGCCGGCAATCGGCTTGCTGTCACTGCCCCAAGTGCCGCTGCGCACTGATTCCACACTTGGTTTCGTGTCGGTATAGACAATCGTGTCGCCGTCCTGGAACACATAACCGGAGATTTTCCCCGGCACCAGTTCGCCGAAATTGTAGTTTTGCCCGTTCGCGCCGGATGTGACCACGATTTCCGTGAAGATGTCGTCATCGCTGAAGTTTGTGCCGCCCAGTGTGCCGAGTGCGTTCTTGCCATCGAAGTAATCCTCGGGCTGCAACTCCACGATCTGATAACGCCCCGGCATGAGATCCTGGAACTCGTAATAACCGTTGGCATCGGTCTTCGTGGTTGTCACCAACTCGTATTTCTTTGCCGTGTCGTCCCATTTCCAAAGCTGAACGGTCACGTCGCGGATTCCCTTTTCGCCGGCATCCCGCATGCCGTTGTCGGTTTTGGTTCCGTCCGTGCGATGGTTGACCAGCGTCACGTCTTCATAAACATAGCCGCTGAGTGTCGCCACACGGAGTTCGCCAAAGTTGTAGTCTTCCCCATGCTGGTCGGGAGTCATGACAATGTCGGTGATCCAGTCGTTCGGATCGCTGGCCGTTCCGCCGAGCGTGCCTTCCGTGTTCTTGCCGCTGATGTAACCGCCGGGCTGAATTTCCACAATGCGGAAGCTTTTGTACGGGCACAAGTCAAGGAACTCATAGTAACCATTCGCATCGGTTGTTGCCGTGCGGCCGGTTTTGACGTACTTGTTCTCCGCGTCGTTCCAGACCCAAAGTTCGAGCGTCACGTCGGCGATCCCCGGCTCACCGGTTTCCTTGAAGCCGTTGTCGTTGAGGTCTTCATACACATAACCAGCAATTGTCGAATATTTCAACTCGCCGAAATTGAATTCCTCCCCCTTGACGCCCGGCTTGACCGGAACGCCGGAAATCGTGTCGTTGACCGAAATATCGCCGTATTTCTCGCCATTGATCGTCCCCTGTGACTCCTTGCCATCACAATACCCTTCCGGCTGCGTTTCCTTGATGGTGTAATCCTTGTGCGGCTCAAGTCCGCAGAAGATGTACTTGCCGTTTTCGTCCGTCACCACTTCGGCGAGATAATTCCCTTCATCATCGTAAAGCGTGATGACCACGCCGCCGATGCCTTCTTCCCCGGGATCACGCACACCGTTATTGTTGTTGTCCTCATAGACGTAGCCTTCAATGCAGCCGCCCTGGTATTCGAGGAAATCGTAATCGGTTCCCTTGGTTCCGGCGATGGCGATGATGATATTGGTCATGACGTCGGGCACGCCGTGGTTTCCCCCCAGGGTCCCGAGGAAATTCGGGCCGTTATAATAACCTTCCGGTTGCTCTTCACGCACTTCATAAACACCCGGCTTGAGATTCTCGAAGATGTAGTAGCCGTTTTGATCGGTTTTCGTCGTCGCAATGAGATTTCCGTTCACGTCGTACAAATGGATGGTCACATTGGCCAGAAATTCGTCGCTTGCGTCGAGAATCCTGTTGTCGTTCTTGTCGGCGGCGACATGTCCGCTGATTGACGAAGGCTTCAATTCCCCAAAATTATAGTTTTCGCCGAACTGCCCGACGCCGACATGAATGCCGAGAATGGAGTCGTCATCCACAGTCGGCAACGTACCGCCCAGTGTTCCCACCGATTCCTTACCGTCAAGATAGCCGGTCGGCTGACTCCTTTCCCGGACAATGTAGGTTTTGAGCGGATCAAGATTTTTGAACTCATAATAACCGGTGCTATTGGTTTGCACACTGGCGATGGGATTGGCACCGCCGTCAACGTACAAGTCAATCCAAACGTTTCCAATGCCTTGTTCGCTCGGATCCTTGACGCCGTTGTCGTTGTCGTCTTCATAGACATAACCGCTGATCGCACCGGGTTTCACTTCTCCGAAGTTGTTGTTGATGCTGTCTTCGCCGCCGAGCAACTCGATTTCCGCAAGAATATCGACCGTTTGCGATTGTCCCCGTGCTTGTCCGCTGACCGTGCCGGGTTGCGAACCAACGCTCAGGTAACCCTCGGGCTGCGTTTCAACGATTTGATACTTGCCCGGCAGGATACCGTCGAATTTGTAAAATCCGTTGACGTCCGTTGTTGTGGTTTGGCCTGTCGTCACGTATTTTCCCAGGGAATCATTCCAGACATACAATTCCAAATGAACGTCGGCGATCCCGATTTCCCCGGCATCGTAATTGTGGTTCATGTTGTTGTCTTCATAGACGTTCCCGGAAATCGTGATCGGAAGCGGCGTCTGGGGCGAAGCGATTTTCAGTGCTCCCGCCGTGGCGGCATATTGATTATTGCCTGTTTCTCCGGGACGGTTGAAATTGTCATCCGGAAGTTTCAAAATCGACTGGATGGACTGGACTTTCTCAGCGTCCTTGATTCTCTGGCCGGAGTCATTTGCGATCCAGTCGTCAAAATAATCCACAAAGCAAGACGTACTGGTCAGATCATAGTAGTTATCGTGTGTGAAAGTTGCCGTAATGGTGCATCCCTGGAAGAGAGCCCCGGAAACAATCGGGTCGCCGTAAGTGGGGATACCGTTCGCATCGACTTCCAGGATGGCATCGACATCAATGGTGAAAGTGAATTCCTTACCCGCCGTGAAGTTCTTGAAGAAGATGGTCAAGGTCATCTGGTCGTCGGAAATTTCATACCGGCCCACCATGTCCCACTGGGTGGTATCAAACGTGCTGTACCAGACACAAGGGGTTCCGTTTTCGTCGAATCTACTGCCGTACCCGTAAGTGTCATATTGCGTGGTGTTGAAAACGAGATCATTAATGTCGTACTTCCCGTTCCCATTTTTGTCGAGCGAAATGACGACCTTGTCGAGTGTCGTATCGACTTCGCCTCCGTCCCAGGCGACAAGAAATGTATCGCCCGCATAGTCGTTGTCAACGCTGTCCTCAAGAAAAACACTTCCGAAATAGATCGGTTCTGCCGCCAGCATCTCGCGCCGTTCCAACTCCTCAACCCGACACTTGCGGCGGAGGGAAGCGGTGCTTGACTTGCCTTTTTTACGGGTGCCGAACATCGGCAAAATGCGAACGTGGCTCGACGTGTCATGACCAGTGACGACGGGCGCAACGGCCTCTCCCATTTGCGGCTGACCGGTGCCGGACAGAAAACTGAGTAAACCCACGAAAAACCTCCATGTTCCAAACTTTTCACGAGTGCCGGCTGGGAGTCAAATTGCACGGGGAGGAAAACGAACCTGCCGACACTCTGTTAAATGAAATGATATGAACGATTGACAAAAAAATTGTATTGTACCCGGGAACAACAGCCCGGAACGTAAGCGACGGGTTTTATGTCGTAACAGTCTGATAAACCGGTCACTTACGTTCCCGGATGCTATTTCTTGCACTCACACCATCCGACGAAATTACTGCACCATGGCCCAATAACGAATGGTCGTGTCGAAGCCACCGGAGATGAGACTGTTGAGTTGCTCATCGAAGCACAGGGTTGCGATGGTTCCGGTATGTCCGACCAGGTTGGTCATCTCACGTTTGCCGTTCAAATCCCAAAGCCGGATGATGTTGTCGCTCTCGCCCGAAGCAAGTACGCCCATGCCGCAATATTGCAACGAAAACGTTCTGCCGTAATGTTCAGGAAGTACGGAAATCATGCTTCCCGTTCGGGGATTCCATAAGCTGATACGGCTGCCGTTTGTCCCGAGGGCAAGTTGGCTGCCGTCCGGGCTGAAGGCCAAAGCGTTGACCCGGCGGCCATCGCCCTTGATATTGGCCGCTTCACCCCCGGTGTCCAATCGCCAAACCCGGACCACGCCATTGCGTCCGCCTGCGGCCAAAAACTGGGCGTCCGGCGAAAATTTCAGTGCCGTCATGCTCTCCGACGGCGCGGAAAAACGGTATAAGAGTCTCTGGGTGGTCATATCGAAACAATACACGACCGGGTCGAAACCGCTCACGGCAATTTTCGTGCCGTCCGGGCTGAAGACGAGTTTCCTGGCCCCGACCACCTTTTCGGGAAGGGTCTGCGGAGTTCCCAACGAGGCAAGATTCCAGATTTTGATCTGGCCGTCCTGTCCTACCGTGACGATCTGGTCACTCACCGGGCTGAACACCGCACTGCGCACCCAGCCGTCATGGGCTTTGAACTCCTGCCGTAATTCGCCGGTTTTAGCTTCCCAAATTCGGACAAAATGGTCATCGCCGGCTGTCACCATCAGGCGACCATCATGCGACAGGGACACTTCCGAAATCACAGGCCGCTTGTCAACTTCCTGAACTGAAAGCTCGACGACCAGACTCGGCTGTTTTTCGATGGGATTCGTTGCCAAAACCGTTCCGTTCAGCCACAAAAACGAAACGAATATCAATAGTATCCTGGCCATTGGAATCAATATCTTCATAGTCAACAATCTCCGTGGAGTGAAATGTTGTACACTCTTTTTTTCCAGTAAAATCCTTACAAATAACCTATATTACGAATTTATGTACAATTGTCTTTCTTGAAGTCGCATACAAAACCTATTCTTTATCATCGGCTATGCAGACACGAAAATGACGAAAGAAAGTGGATTTTTACTTTTTTGCTCTAAAAAAACCTTGACACATTGACACTTGAAATCGCCCGTATTGCCAAAACGCTCTAATTTGAGATAATTCTTGTTGCACCAAACGATTTGCACCAAACGATAAATATCTTTTCCAATTCGTTTTCCACTTTTCAATTTTATTTAATGACAATGAAAATCTTTTGTGTATAATAAATAATTGTTCGATTCCGTTGATTCATCCCATTGTTGCCGACAAGTGAGATAAGAAACTTTTTGTTGGTCCATTGGTTAGATAACAATGTGGTGTTTTGCGTTTCTTGAACCACGTTTGCGTTTCCAGCCTTTGATAGATAGACTTTTTTACTCCCATGCAAAATATTCAATCTAACGATAATCAATACATAACGTCGGCAATCGTCAAACCCGCCCCGAAAAAGAGTGTGTTTTTGGTCATGGTGATGATCGTCGGCGTCATGCTTGTTTTGGGAATCGTCCTGGCATTTGCATGTTTTCGCTTGTTTGCAGGCGATTCCACCTCACCGTCGGGCGTCATTTTCGAGGAAGTCAAACGTGGTGTTTTTGTCCACGAAGTCACCGATCGCGGCAATGTCGAAAGTGCTCAGAACGAAGATATTCGCTGTCAGGTGGAAAGCTCGACCGGGACTCTGATCGTCTGGATCATCCCCGAAGGAACTCTTGTCGAAGAAGGCGAAGTGATTTGCCGTCTTGACCCGTCCAATTTGGATGAACGAACCGCCAAGCAGGAAATCACCACACAGAACAGCAAGGCCACGCTCGTCCAGTCGGAAGCCAATTTGAAAATTGCGGTATTGTCCTTGGAGGAATATGAAAAGGGAACCTTTCCGAAAGAAGAACAAACCATTAAGAACAGAATATTAAAAGCTGAAGAAGACTGGAGCCGGGCAACAGAAACACGGGGTTATACGGAAAAACTTTTGGCCCAGGGTTATGTAACCGAATTACAGTTGAAAGCGGACAAAGCCAAGGAAGAGCAGCTCCAAAACGATTTGGTTATCGCAAAACTGGAATTGGAAGTTTTGCAGAAAATCACGAAAGAAAAAAAACTTGAGGAACTGAACGCCGACATTGTGACGGCAGAAGCAAAACGTGCTTCTGATAAACTGAGTTTTGAAATCGAGAACACGCGATGGGAATACTTAAAAACCCAGTTGGCCAATTGTACGATTCGTGCCACCAAAGCCGGACAGGTGGTTTACGCAACGCCGAACACTCCTTGGCGGCGTGACAACGAAATTATCAAGGAAGGCAACAGTGTCCGGGATCGTCAGGTGGTCATTCGTCTGCCCGACCCGCGGCAGATGCAGGTGGCGGGCATGGTCAACGAAGCCAGCGTTTCCCTGGTCAAAGTGGGGCAGCCCGCGACGATCACGCTCGAAGCAATGCCCAGCCATGTTTTTACCGGAGTTGTCAAGCAGGTCAATGACTTTCCTGAACCGGACGGGATGATGGGTTCCATGACCAAGGAGTACAAAACGATTGTCTCCATGGACGATCTGGACAGTTTGCCGCCGAACTTGCGAGCCGGGATTCGGCCGGGTTTGACGGCCCAGATCAGAATTGACGTGACCGATCCGAATAATGAAGCATCACCAATCCTGGTGCCGGTGCAGACCCTGTTTGAACACGCCGGCAAGTATTATTGCATCACGTATGAAAACGGCAAATGGGAGAAGATTGAGGTCGAGGTCGGTGCAACCAACGACAAAGAGGTGATTATCAAAAGTGGACTGACCGAAGGACAGCGTGTCGTGCAAGGTGCCTGGCGGTACATCACTCACGTCTTGACCGAAGAGGAACGAACCGGTGCAAGGGAATTTGGTGTCGGCGGTGCCCGACAACGACGTGGCGGACCGGGTGGGCCAGGCGGTGGAGCAGGTGAACCGGGTGCCCCCGGTGGGCCAAGTGGTTTTGGTGGTCCAGGCGAACCGGGTAATGGTTCTGCCGGCGGCCCGCCACGTGGTCCGGCAGGGGAACTTGGCAGTGATTTTGCGCGACCCGGCGGCGGACCACCGGGTGAGTTTCCCGGTAATGCGCCCCCAAGGGGGCAATTCCCCGATCCCGGCGATGGTCCGAGGAATAACCGCCCTGACAATAACCCCGGATTCCAGCCTCCTGCCTCCCGCTTTGATGGTGATATGAGGGATACTGAAGGCACGGGCAATAGCGGTGGCCGTGGTGAAGGAGGCCGCCGACCTCCGGGCGGTGGTGGCGACCGCCCCAATCGTCCACCGGTTGAATAGTGACAAGTTTCGAGTGACATGAATCCAGTAACTCCAAAACTCATCCCATCCAATTCCAATCTCCTCACTTGCACCAAATAATGCTTGCCGCAAAACTCGAACATGTTGCCAAAGAATACGTTCTCAAAAGTGAGACGGTTCGCGCGCTGCGCGGCGTGAGTTTTGACGTGCCGGAAGGCGATTTCGTGGCCATCATGGGGGCATCCGGTTCGGGCAAGAGTACGATGCTCAACCTGCTCGGTTGCCTTGACCGTCCGACGCGCGGAACGATTCACCTCGGCCATGACAACGTGACGACACTCGACGATGCCAGCCTTTCGACCATTCGGGCAACCCGTATCGGCTTTGTTTTTCAGGCGTACAACCTGATCCAGCAATTGACCGTCATTGAAAATATCGAGGTGCCGCTGTACTACCAGGGGAACCTCAACCGCAATTCGCGTGACCGATGCGTCGAGTTGGCGAGTATGGTCGGGCTGGGCGACCGGCTCGATCATCGTCCGACACAGCTTTCCGGCGGCCAGCAGCAGCGCGTGGCCATTGCCCGCAGCCTGGTCAATGATCCGTATTTTATCCTGGCCGACGAACCGACGGGAAACCTCGACTCGGTGACAACAGCGGAAATTCTGGATTTGCTCGATCGGCTGAACAAAGAAGGACGCACCATCATCCTTGTCACGCACGAAAATGACGTCGGTGAACGGAGCAAACGCATCATTCGCCTCAAGGACGGCCAACTGGAATCCGACCAACGACTGAGGAATTAGGGACGGGGACTGGTCATTGGTGAACAAAGCCTGACTTGAATTTATCCAGTTCCTCAACACATGCAAATGGAATGGCCATGAACACAAAAGTCGATATGACCTACAGTATCTTGTGGGACGAAGAGCCGACCGAGGAGCAACTTCAAGTCATCATGGAGGAAGTGGCGGAAGAAGCGCGACGGGGACACGAAGAGCTTGCCAAACAAATCGTTCAAAACATTGAGTGTGAGTACCGTCGTGCCATTGTAGTCCAACGAGAACAACAGTAATGGAAAACCCCAAGCTTTTTATTGTCGCGGGACCAAACGGTTCGGGGAAAACGTCCGTGACAGACAAGATGCTGAAACACGGATGGACTGAGGGTTGCGAATACATCAATCCCGACATCATTGCCAAAGATTTGTTTGGCGACTGGAACTCGCCGGACGCTGTGATGAAAGCGGCACGCCATGCCGCCGCCAGGCGTGAGGATTGTATCACCCATGAACGCAGTTTGGTTTTTGAGACGGTGTTGTCCGCTCCCGACAAAGTGTCGTTCGTTCAACACGCAAAGCAAAACGGATACTTCATACGTTTGTTTTTTATTGCAACCGATCATCCCCAAATCAACACGGCGCGTGTTGCGTATCGTGTTATGACAGGTGGACATGACGTCCCGATCCCAAAGATTATCAGCCGATACTTCAAATCCATTTCCAATTGCAGTTTGCTCGTCCCGGTTGTGGACAGATTGTATGTTTATGATAATTCGTTGAAAACGCCTTTCCCCAATTAT
>WRMR01000108.1 GCA_009776995.1 Planctomycetaceae bacterium
AACCAATACCTTCCAATTGAATTCGGAGCAAGGCAACAACATCACCGACGCGCTGCTCGAGTACGTACCGGAGCATGTTGTGATTCCGGAAGCGTTATGGGAGTACCAGGTCACGTTTGACACGTCCCTCTCCAACACCTTGCGCCAGACTGCTGTTCAGTCGTTTGGTTTCTGGTTCGAGTTCGGTGGTCAGCGGTATAATAGTTATATCATTTGCGACAACGGAAGAATCGGCTTGGTCAACGCCAACGGATACGTTGACGCTTCTATCGAATTGGGCATTCCGTATGTTTCGACGACCCCCACGGTCGATGTGAACACCGGCGTTTCCGTCCGCGGAAACAACTACGTCCAGATTCGCTGGAATTCCGCCATAGGACTCATTATTGAGAATGATCCCGCCGGTGACATCGTGTCCTTCTTCTATGCCGACAGTAGTGCCTATCCCAACAATGGCGTCGATTTGGGCGGTCCCAACGCAAACACTCATGTTTACACCGATTTTGGAAATTCCTTTGTCGGTTTCCGTTATTCCGATGGGAGTTCGGACAACATCCTCCCGGGGCTTATCGGAAAAGAATACATCCAAAACCAGCAGGATTTCTTGAATTACGTCAAAGCGATTGGGGACAAAATTGATTTCCGTATGAACATCGCAACCGGTCAAGTGGGGTACTATCCACCGGGGCTGTCCAGTGTGGTCGTAACTCTGGAATTCCCGGACGGCAACACCAAGACGACCTATACGGATTTCACCGGCTATTACGAGTTCCCTGACATTGTCGATCCGGGAACATACACGGTTTCTGTCGGTGCCATTGCGGGTGATGGCTGGATATCCATCGGTCCCGACTTCCGAACCGTGGAGATTAAAGAAATTTATGGGAAAGAGGAAGCGGAGAAAAACCTTTACGATGGCAACGATTTCAGCAACATCAAGATCGGTTCCGTCTCGATTCTTGATACGACGGTCGTGAAAGGTCTCGATGGAAAGACGTATGCCAATATCGAAGTGGTGTTGCGCGACTATTTTGGTGCCCCGCTCACGTTCACTTACGAGACGCAAGACGGATCGGCCAAGGACGGCACGGACTACAAGGCCGACACCGGCACGGTCACGGTATATCCGCAACTCGCCCAGCCCGGGCAATGGACGGTGAAAACCGCCATTGCCGAGGCACCTGCGGCGACGTACAGCCAAAGTGTTTCCGGCTACTTCATGGCTTACGAAGTCCTTGAAAAGAATCAGTGGAAGGTTTACATCCACGATGTGAGATCGGGGGAAACATTCTGTTTGACCGATATGCTCGGGCAAACCGGCAATAATCGTGCGCCGTCCATCCTGCAAACCGAAGATGGTAATCTCCATATCGTCTGGACGAGTTATTATTCCAACGCCGCCGCGAGCCAGATTCATTATGCCACAGCGTCTATCGACGATCTGAATGGTTTGACCATGAGTGATTTTAAGGCGACGAAAGAGGGAACCAACACCGCACCGCAGATTTCCTCCTACATGGATGCGGGCAAAGAAAAGATTACCATTGCCTGGCAGCGTGGAAACGACATTTACTTTGAAACCCTTGACAAGCTCCGTCAGGAAGTACAGCCCGAGCCAGTGGCTTCCGGCAGCAATGTGATTATTGATGGGAAGAACATCGTATGGCTTGCAGTGCATCCTCTCAATGGAAGGACGATGCTTCAACTCTACAACATGGAATCGGGAACAACGATCAATCTCCCGGAAAAACTTGCACTCGCCGGTTCGAGCAGTGCGCCGACGATTTCGGGGGATTACGTCGCCTGGGTGCAGACCAGGAGCTCGACAGACAACACGACGAAAATCATGTACTACCAGATTTCGACAGAGAAATCCTTTGACATTAAGTATGGTTATAGTTATTCCGATTACACCCTGGAATTGCTCCGTGACATCTATGACAACAATTATGACATTTTTTACTGGGATTTCCCCACTTTCGATGATTTCCTGGACTACTATGGTTATTTGTTGGAGCCGCAAACTAATCAGGAGGATGTCTATCGCGGCGGCCAGGCACCGTGTCTTGACGGCGAGTGGCTTGTGTGGCAGGAACCCAACGGATCAGGCGGGGCATTTAATGTTTGGGCCTATAACATCAAGACCCAATCCTATGCGCGCAATATTTCCGTCAACAACACCGACAACGATATGAACCCGCAGGTCGTTGGAAATCTCCTCGTCTGGCACTCCCGGACTGCAGAGGCTTTCGGCGACACGATTCTTTGGCAGATACGATTCGTCGATTTGAGCATTGACGGATTTATCCCGCGTATCATCTCCGAATCCGCCTACCGCAATTTCGAGCCGCTGCTCACCAACGATATGGTCGCCTGGCGTGCCGTGGATACGATCACGAACAAAACCTCCATCCAGGTCGCAACACGCGAAGTGGCCGACGTCAAGGCAACCATACAGATTGAAATCCTGGCAGGCAACACAGGCGTTGGCAACGAGAACTTCAGCGTCATACTGACCGGTGTGACAATGTTCGATTTGACAGAAGATGATGTGTTCATAAGCTTGATTCAACTGGAGGACTTGCCCGGGAAAATTGAAGCCAATGTTGAGATTTATGACAATTATGGAACCGGCAAAAGTCTCAATTACGGAACTGCGCCGGCGTCCTATGGCACCTTGCCCGAGGATGACGGTGCAAGACATGTCGTCACGCCGCTCCGATTTGGCAGCAAAGCCGTGCAATTCCTGGGAGACTGGACGCCCGGTTCCTGGGTCTGCATCCAGGTTGACGCAACGGCGCAAAGTGCCCTCAACCTCTGGGTGGACTGGAACGGCAATGGACGGTTTGACGAAACGGACAACGCCACCAACGAGCATGTCAAACTCTATTACGATAAGGACGGGGCTGTTGGTGACAGTACAATCCAACTGATGGAAGGGGTCAATACACTCTGGCTGTGGGTTCCGTCGTATGCCAAGCCGGGACAAACCTATGCCAGGTTCCGTATCACTTCCGAAGCAATCGCCCAGGACACCAAGTGGTACGGAATCGCATCGGATGGGGAAGTCAAGGATTATGCCGTCCAAATTGTGAAGCCCAGGGACACGGATTCGGATCAGTTGGTCTATGTGGACAAAACGACCAATACACTTGTCGTTCGCGGCACGGCCATGGAGAAACAAATTGAAATCAAACGGGATGGGGACAAGATTTATGTCACTTATCCAATTGACGAGCATCTCGATCCCCATCAATTCTCCATTTCCAATGACAAGATTGCTGAAGTGCGGGTTGACGGTTACACAGGAAGAGATTCCGTGATTGTGACCGGTTGGAAGAATGAAGAACATGATGTTCTGATGAATCCCTACAACGCGGTCATTACTTCGGATACGCTGAAAATCACCATTTCCAACGTCTCGAATATCTCGTATGTTGGAACCAGCGGTCTGGACCTGGTGAAAATGTGGGATTCCGCCGGTAATGATACGGTTGTTCTCAAGCCGAACGAAGGGAACATGACCGGTCCCAGCGGTAGTTTTGTCAATACGGTGGCAAATGTTTCCCATATCGTGGCGTATTCGGCCCGAGGCGGCGATGACACTCTCACGATGACCGGTTCATCCGGTGCCGATTTGGTCACATCCTGGGAGGACTCCATCGTGATGTACGATGACGTTCCCAGTGGGGCAAATCATGCCTACTTCAACCGGGGCATCGGTTTCACCGGTAGTGTGATCGTGAACGCCGGAGCCGGCACCAAGGACGTCGCCACGATCATTGAGAGAATCGACGCAAGCGTCCGTCTCGCCGCCGATCCGGAAACGGCGAAGCTGTACCGGGGAACCGGCAATTCGGACACACCGGAACTCACGTTCGTTGGTTTCAATTCGGTTGTTGTCACGGCACAGGGCAATACGAAACTCGCCGCTTTGCTGACCGGTTCCGATGGAAACGACACGTTGGTCGCCTCGGATTCGCAGGTCATTCTAAGTGGGACGAACTACCGTATCGAGGTCAATCATTTCGCCAACAGCGTCGTTGATGCTGGTGCAGGAAAAGATACGGCTACCTTCACATCGGGCACCGGCGGGGAGCACCTGACGATGCTGGACGACCGCAAGACCTTTGAATTGTACGGCAATGACAACTTGATGGATGACGCCTTGTTGAAATTGATCGCTTTCGAAAGCATCAGGTTTGACGCCGCGAAAAACAAGTGTACGGCTAACGATACGATAGCGAACCTCAAGAAGAACGCCCTGATCGATATTGACTTGATCGGCGACTGGGTGCAAAGGAATCGATAATCGCAAGCCTCCTGTTGCGCGGTAGCCATACCTCGCCAAACCTCATTTTGTGAGCAGCAACCGGGAACGTGAGTAACCGGTTCAACTGTATCATTCCCGGAAAACCCGTCGCTTACGCTCCGGGCTGGTTATTGGGAAGTCACAAAATTTGGTTTGGCCGGGTGTTACCGCACCACATACCGCGATTCCAGTTCCAGCAACATGCGTTTGTTTTCCAAACCGGAACGGTAACCGACCAGTTGGCCGTTACTGCCAATGACGCGGTGGCAGGGAATGACAATCGCGATCGGGTTGCGGTTGTTTGCCATGCCCACGGCCCGAGATGCGTTCGGGTTGCCGATCCGGACGGCAATGTCTTTGTAGGAAACCGTTTCGCCGTAAGGAATTTCGCGAAGAGCCTTCCAGACCGACTGCATAAAGTCCGTACCCAACGGTGCCAGCGGCAGTGCGAACTCAAACAGTTTTCCGTTGAAATATGCCCGAAGCTGTCGATACGCTTCTTTGATCAATCGGGTCTCTGAACGTTCGTCTTGCAGACAGCTTGCGTCAAAGGCAAGCGACAACCGCGTTATCTCACCGTCTGTTTCGACCATGGTGATGTTGCCCAGAATGGTGTCATATTCAAAAAAAGCCATGATGTGCCTTCAAAACTCTTTCTTCAAACACGATGATTGAAAAATTGACGGTGGGGGTTACAATGAAGTTGTTGGCAGAGATCATATTTTTCGATTTGACTGTCCTGACGCCGTTATGCTCAGTGCCACGAGAGTCATCGAGCGGAATGACCGCTCCGTTACCATCGCGTCTCTGATTCATCAAACAACTGTTTTTTGCATGAACCCTTTGCGCAACCCCCCCCCTGCGCCAACCAACCATGAACACTTCCCACAAAAAATTGCTGTTTGCCGTGATCAAATGGCTGATCGTGGTGCTGGTTGTCGTTTGGGTTGTGCGGGAAATCCACAAGGCGGGCAATGATTTGGTGCAATACCGCCCGGAACTGCGGCCCGGCTGGCTCCTGTTTGCGGTGACAAGCTATCTGATTGGTTATTTGCCGGCGGGGATTTACTGGCATATCATTTTGCGGAAACTGGGGCAATCTCCGGTGTTTTACGAAACCATCCGGGCGTATTACATCGGGCATCTGGGCAAATACATGCCCGGCAAGGCGATGGTCGTTGCCCTTCGCGCTGGGTTGGTGCGAAGCGGCCGGGTGAAAACATCGGTTGCCGTTGCAAGCGTGTTTCTTGAAACGCTGACCATGATGTCCGTCGGGGCGATGATCTCGGCGATTCTGCTTTTCGTGTTCTTTCGCGAGCAGACGGTTCTGATGCTCGTTGCCTTGGGGCTGATGGCCGTTTCGGGGTTGCCGGTTGTGCCGTTTTTCTTTCGCAAAATCATCAAAATCGCCGGTGCGGTCAAGGGCGACGAGGAAATGAATCGGGCACTCCACCGCTTCAACACGAAAACGCTGCTCTGCGGCTGGGGGCTGATGAGTGTCACCTGGCTGTTTCTCGGTCTGAGTCTCTGCGCGACGATCAACGGCGTCGGTATTTCGACCGGCGGTTTGCTGCAAAATTTGCCGCAATTTGTGGCCGCGTCGGCACTTCCAACCGTGGCCGGGTTCCTCTCCATGATTCCCGGTGGCTTGGGCGTCCGTGAAATGGTGTTGACCGAACTGTTGTACCGCTATTTCGAGAATGCCGCACAAATGGCTACACTGCCCGGCGGACTCGATCCTCGCGCCGCCGGACTGGTCGTCGCCGCCGTTGCACGATTGATTTCGCTCGTCTCCGAACTGGCCGTCTCGGCGATCTTTTACCTGATCAAACCACGAAAGTCAGAGCCATAAACGTAGTATTGCGAATGTCGAATATCGCAATCTTACGATTGTGGCTATGAACGGCTCAAACGCGATTCTGACGGTTCAAATCCCGTATTTTGTGAGATCGGGCGTGGTGCCTGTTTTCAGCAGGTCGTTTTCAGGCGTTGCATCGCTGTTGATGTCGAACCATTCCGGCTTGAAATCGACCGGCTCTTCCAGTTCGATGGCGATGTTCGTCGTCAGGGCGATGACCGCGTCGCCGAGTGCCACAGGCGGATAGCATTTCGGGTGCATTTTACCGTCCGGGTCATCCGCCGAGCAGTCGGGATTGACGCGAATGCACCAGGCCCAGTGTTCCAGTTGCTCGGAATAACCGCGGCTGATGTCGCCCCAGAGTCCCTGGACACCGATGGCCGCAGAAAGTGCGTCGCCGTTCACGTCCACCACAAGATCACCCTTACCTTTGACGCCGCTGACCTTCGATTTGCTGTTGACCTCGGCCCGCTGATAAAGATAAGCATCCTTTTCCCGTTCGATGACAAGTGTGCCCGTTGTGCCGTAAACCGTTTCGCCGTAACCGTCGAAGTCGTTGCCGTTGATCGACGTGTAGGCCACCGTGATCTTTTTCTGTCTGCCGAGTTCGTCCGCAGGATCATAACCTTTGGCCGGAAATTCGTAAATGCAATGGACGTGATCGTCGGCGTCACGGTCGAGCGGAAAGAGGTTTCGCACACCGGACGCGACCACCGACAGCGGAAGCTGTTTTTTGCCGCCGTTCATGGCCGCGAGAAAAATACTGGCCGCGTCGAGCTGGTGACTGCCCAGCTCGGCCATCATGCCACCGCCGGTGCGATCCCAAATACGCCAGCGAATGAGTTCTTCACCGGCGGGACGGTCATACTCCGTGCCGCGCATGTCGTCTTTGACAACAGCGTGTTCGTAACCGTAGTCCTCGACGTTTTTGAACTGGAAACCGCCGAATTCCCCGCCTGCGGCATTGGCCAGAAGCGCATCGGCAAGCTGTGCCTTTTTCTGGGCGATTTTCTTTTGCCAGAGTTCCGCTTCGTCCTGTTTCCCCGCCTTTTCCGCATCTTCCATTGCCCTGGTCCAACTGGCCAAATCTTTTTGCAAAACTTCGGCATGAAAATCCTTCGGCTTGAACTCCTTCGGCATGGGCATGCGCCAACTGTCGTTTTTCGGAGCGGGCATGTTGCTGCGGTGCCACTGGGCGCGAATGTAATGAATGTCGCCGACAACCCTGTTCTCGATCAGCGAAATCGAATGCTTGTAGAGCACGTTGTAATGCCGCTGGTGGCCGATGGCGAGATGTTTTTTGAACATCACCGCCGCGCGTCCCATTTCCTTGCATTCGGCAACGCTGTGTCCCATGAGTTTTTCGCACAGGACATGATAGCCGCGTTTCATCGCTTCGATGGCCGCCTTCGCGTGCAGGTGCAAGGGCAGACCGATGATGACCGCTTCAACGTCGAGTTCCCTGTCATCAAGCAGTGCCATGAAATCGTCAAACACCCTGACGTGTTCGCGGGCTTCCTCTTCGGTTTTCCAGCCGTAAATTTTCATCAGGCCGGGACGAACCGCGTTGGCGTCCGGGCTGTAAATATCGCCGTGAAACGCGCGGTAGTGGCTGTAAGGCCGGATGTCCGCAATGGCGACGCACTGGTGATATTTCGGGTTCAGGGCACCGATCAGCACACTGCCCTCGTCACCGGTGCCGAGTACGGCCACGCGAACCGGCTTGTCGATTTCGCCGTACCCGAAATAGTGCGAACCAAGTCCGCGTTTCGGGGCCAGGTCGTTGGCGGCAACCGCTTTGAGAATGTCACGGTCAACGGGTTCGCTTCCCACAGCCGCGTGGAAATTCTCCTTGCCAATCGTCTTTTGTTCGGGAGTTAAATACATGGGATATCACCTTATTATGTTTTGTCGTGAATACGAATGTGGTGTTATGTTGTGGTTTATGTTGCTTGGATGCAGGCTGATTCCTTATGGATTGACGCCGGAATTTTCGCTCCGCTATGATCAGTCCATCTCTGTTGTCCCGAAGGGACGGAACTGTCCTGCAATGACCGGTTCATACCTGTTGTCCCTTCATACCTGTTGTCCCTGTGGGACGGTCGTTCCATTTCATGGCCTTTTGAAAATATCATTGATGGTCAAAGTGATTAATCCTGTTGCAACCAATCCCGCTCCTGTCACGATTCCGGCTATCGCGGCTATGACGAGCATCGTGAACCAGTTGTCACTACTCACTTGATAATTAACTCTTGAAGTCCACATCAACCATACGCCGATGATCATCACCGCAATCGAAACCCAATACGAATCAATCTTTTTCATGGCAATTTCCCGGTTAATTTGTGTACAAAAAGCCGGGGTTTATGCTTGAATCACCGCACTTGGATTCCCGGTTGTCGTGGTTTGACTTTCGTGACCGAACTCCAGGGATGGATCATTCCGGTTCAAAGTGAAAAGGTCATGCTTTCACCTTGTCAATTTTACATTGAACCTGCCCCTTTTTACATTGAACCTGCCCCTTTGGGAAAAATTTCTTCTTGTTTCCTACTTTGCGCACGGCTTTTTGTACGCAAAACAAGGATGCCGGTACGAATTCCGCAGCGTTTTGGCCGAAAAACGACGTAATTTAACGCGCAACCGGATTATTCCGGCGATATCTTGTCTGCAATCGGCACAAAACCCCCCTGGGTTGCGCCGGCGGCACGTGTGAAAACAACCGTTCACGCACCAATCCGTGTTTCACCCACACCAACCCGTGTTTTATCCGCACCAACCCGTGGCTCAATGCACATTCCCTACATACAAATCCTCAATGGGAAAACAAAGCTCGTAGTCGTTCCAAACGATGTCGCCATGCCCGATTTGAGTAAGTTATTTTGCCGAGACTCCTTGGTGCAACGATGAAAGTGCATGTTGGTTTCTGTATTCTGCGGCTCGTTTGCTGATTTCCTCGATGCTTAAGTCCTCAAGCAAATTTTCCTGCCATTTGGTGTAATCGAACGGTTCTTTTTTCATCAACATGATAAAACGCTCCGCTTCCAGCAAGCCCAAATGCTCAATCAGGATTTTTACACCCTCATTTCTTATGATTGTGTCCGGTTGCATGAATGGATTCTCCTTGCTGTCTGATGAAATCCAGGGGATTCATGGCACGAATCTGTTCAAAGGTTTTGTTGAATATCTTTTTGTCTGTTGTGAGAAAATAATGGCACCCGGCTTCAATCGCGGATGCAGGATGAAGTGAGTCTTTCTTTTTTATTCCTTTGAGGGCAATCTTTTTGGCTGACTCAACATTCCCTTCAGAATCGCCAATATCGACAACAGCCATGAATTTCCATCGTGCGATTGCATCTCTTTTTTCGGAAAACGGATTGAGCGAATTTTCGTAGTCCATCATATAGGACCATGCCAGTTCCAAATCTCCAAGAAATATTTGATGCTGGATATGGAGTTTCGCCTCTGCTTCCAAACGGACGGCAATGTTTTCCAAATCGTCATAAGGACGATTGAAACAGCAATTATCGAGGTAAACTCTTGTTTTTTGCACGGGTTGATCTGGCATCACAGGTCGTAAGTCATGTATTTGTTTTTGAGCGTTTTCAGCAGGTTGGATTCAAATGCTTCATCCGCCATGACACTAAAAATCACATCGTAATTTGAGCCAAAATTTGCCGCAAGAGGGTTAAATGGAAACCACCCCCGTATCAATCTTCGTGAACACAAAATCTGAAAATCCTGTCCCGCAAGCGCAACATCAAAAGACGCAGAAGTGAAGCTATTGGGAATAATCACCCGAAACGTGTATTGTGGGTCAATGCCTTTGCAATAATCGATCACGTCGGTTAGGACGTTGGGAATTGTAGTTACCAAATCCGTCAAACGTCTCAATATTGATGCCGGAACCAACTTGCTTTCAATGAATTTAGCGTACGAAACAACTTGGCCTGTCCCGGTTGCTTGCGTTCTTATGATTTTCATTACACCATCCCTTCATACAAATCCCCGATGGGAAAACAAAGTTCGTAGTCGTTCCATACAATGTCGCCATGCTCAATTTGAAAATTTCTGAAAAGTTTCTTATCGAGGTATTTCCGGGTCGTCGGGTGATGGGAACGGTTCAGGAAATCACGGAAATCAACGGTTTGCTCCGTCGCATCGGAAAACGTAAAATGAATCTGATATTCTCCCAAATACCCGGCTTGCGTGATGGCAATGGTCTTCATGGTGTATGTTTTGTGATAATCGCCAATCCGTCAATTTCCATGAAATCCCTGGCATTGTGCGTCACAAGCGGCGCATTGTATGCCAGTGCGGTTGCCGCAATCCATGCGTCATTTTCCGAAATGGGACGATGACGGCGTTGAAACCTCACTTTTGCCCAGTGTTCGCAAATGGGATGGGAATAACGCACCAGCAAAAAATGATGCAAAAACATATCCAATGCGCGAATCCGTTTTTCACTCCAACGGGCATGATATGCTCCCTGTAACATTTCGCCGACAGTCACAAATGAAATGCCCAGGTTGAAGCCCTTCACACTGTCTTCGTAAATCAGGGAATTGCTGTGCCTGTTAAAAAAATAGGAAACGATATTCGTGTCCAAAACAACCAGGGACTCGTTCATTTTTTCGCTTCCACAACAGCGTGACAAAAGTTTTGCCGGTCTTCCTCGCTTTCAAAAAGTTCCGATGATTTCCCGAAGATTTCCGAAAGCGTCATCGGCACATAATTTTGTTCCCGGATCAGTTCCCCGACGGTGGGCTGATCATACAACCCTCCGGCCTTCTCCGTTTCAAGTACAATTTCTTGCGGCAAACTCATGTCATCCGGTGCAACGACTCGAAAACCGACAATTCTCCCCGTCATCGGATCAACTTCCATCTGACCGGAAACAAAAACAGGTTGCGCACTTTTTTCGGACATGGGATTGACTTTTGCCGTTTTTCAAAACTTCATTACGGATCCATGCACAGGAACACGGTGGTCACGGCTTGACCGTCCGGTCTTCATATTTCCCGAATCAAGCCCTACATCTCCCGAATTATACCCTGGTTACAAAATCTTTCTTTGTTGTATCCGGCGGAATGCCTTCGGGCGTGTCGTCGCTGGTGATGTCGAACCAGCTTTCCTCAAATTTCATCTTGCCGCCCTGGATCGCCGCTTCGTTGGTCACCAGTGCGATGACAGCGTCGGTAAGGGCAACTTCCGGCTTGCATCGCGGTTGCAACTTTTTGTCCTTGTTCTTCGGATTGACGCGAATGCACCAGGCCCAGTGTTCGATTTCCTCCTGATAACCGCGGCTAACGTCGCCTGCACCGCTTGCGGCAACCGCCGCTTGCGCCGGACCACTGGCCTGCGTGTCGAGGGCAACGGCGACGGAATC
>WRMR01000109.1 GCA_009776995.1 Planctomycetaceae bacterium
TCATATCAACAGATCATCGTCGTTGCCACATTATGCCTGTTATCGTTCACTTCCGTTCTGGCCGATGGTTTTCAGGAAGCGAAACAAGGCGAATTTACCGATCTTTCCACCGTCCACGGTAATTGGAAATGCGAATCGGGAACATCGGCTGTTGTTGCCCATCCCGGCGATGCTTCCCGAATCGGCATTCACCTTTTCGGAACGGAAGCCTCCCTCGTGTTGACGCTTCCCGAACCGCAGCCGCTTTGTGGTTTTTCCTTCGATCTCGAACGTTGGACGAGCAGACCCCCGTTCAAGGTTTGGGTCGATATTCGCGGTGACAGTTCGGATTCGTCCTGGAAACAGGTCTTTTCCCTTGATGAGGCAACGACCGTCGGACGCAAACCGAACTATTCTGTTTCAGTTGAAACGACCAGAGTTGGTGCCGTCCGTTTCCGTTGCGAAGCCGTGGAAAGCTACGGGGTCTTGTTGACCGGGCTGATTCTGAAAAAATCGGGTCCCATGAAATTGTTCCGATTTCTTCCGGAAGAAACCCAAGCGATTGCGGTTCCGATCTGTGTTCGCGGTGGAAACGAAACGCTTTTCCAAACGGCATTTGAAACGGAAGGAAATGAGAATCCCATTTCGATTGATCGAATCAAGGTCGAAGTCCGGGGAAGCGATCAACTGGCGTCATTGAAAATTCAAAACGGTAACGACTTGCTCGTACAATGGGTTCCCACGGAAGGAGAAAACCTCCTTTCGTTGAAAACTCCGGCGAGCCACGGCAGGAACACGCTCCAGCTCATTGCCACGGCCAAGCCGACGGCAACGGTTGGTGCTTATGTCACGACCTGGATTTCAGAGATTATGGTGGACGGTCAATCGTTGACGCCGGATGTGGCGTCGTTGTCGGTTTCGCCGAAACACCGGATTGGATACTATCTCACCAAACCTGGCGATGCGGGTGTCGCGTTTTATCGCATTCCGGGACTTGTGACGACGAACAAGGGAACGCTCATTGCGGTTTACGATCTCCGACACCACAGGGGCGATGACTTGCCAAACGACATCGACATTGGAATGAGCCGCAGTACGGACGGTGGTCAAACATGGGAACCGATGAAGAACATCCTGGACATGGGCGGGCATGACGATAACGAAGGTGTTGGCGATCCGGCGATTTTGGTTGACCGCACAACGGGCCGAATCTGGGTTGTTGCGTTGTGGGCGCATCAGGGAATCACTTATCACAATTCCCTTCCCGGTCTCAAGCCCGGAACTTCCGGTCAGTTTCTCGCTGTGACCAGCGATGACGACGGGCTGACCTGGTCAGAGCCGGTCAATCTGACGGAACCATTTGCCGCCAATCTTTCCGACCCGGAACTCAAGACATTCTTTGACGGTCCCGGTTGCGGCATCACGATGCGCGACGGAACCCTGGTGTTTCCCGCTCAGTATCTCAAAGGCACGGGAAAAATCGAACTCAATAACTGGACAACGGACTATGAACGGTTTGTTTCCGGCTGTCACGCAACGATCTTTTGGAGCAAAGACAACGGCAAAACCTGGACCTTGGGCACCGGCGTCCGGCCAAAAACCACCGAGGCTCAAGTCGTCGAATTGAACGATGGCACCCTGCTTCTGACGGTTCGCGACGAACGGAAAGCCGGAACCCGCGCCATGTTTGTCACCCGTGATCTTGGCCAGACCTGGGAGGAACACCCGACGAGCAACAAAACTCTGCCGGAACCGGTTTGCCAGGCGAGTATTCTGCGGGTTGCTTCGACAAAAGACGGCGATGAACGTGACTTGATCGCGTTTTTCAATCCGAACTCTTCCCGGAGTCGAACCAACTTGTCGCTCCAGCTCAGCGAAGATGAGGGTGAGACCTGGCCGTACAAGGAACTCTGTTATGCGCCGGGCAACTGGGGGTATTCCTGCATGTGCATGATCGACAAGTCAACAATTGGCGTTCTGTACGAAACGAGCGGCGGATTGATCTTCGAGAAAATCAACGTGGACGATGTGCTGAAATAACCGTAGGGAATATTATTTGTTCTATTGCAAAGTTATCCAATGGGCTTCCGTATGGTGATGTATTGATGGTCAGCCAGTCACTTCCTGGAAGGTAACGTTTGAAAAACAAAACTTTATTTCCACCTCGTTTCCTCAAACAACACAATCTTCCATGTCATCAATGACTTTCTGTAGCCCCAAAACCGGTATCCATCCCTCTTGGAAAGACCTTTTCTTCACAATTTACGCCGCGATTTGTTGCGTATTCTGTTTATTTTGCCAAGATTATACTTCTGTTCACAAAAAAATTATTCCGGTGACTCGGCGCATGACTTGAAATGCGATAGGATGTATCCTTATGGTTTGTACAACTTGTCCGTTTGACTTGTTTCCATGGATGATCACGAGATGCCCACAACCAAAATTGACCAACGGCTACAAAAAATTCAAAGTCTTTTCCGTCGCAGGGATTTCAAGAAAGCCTACAAGGAAGCCGTGTTCGTCACCCGGCAGTCAGGCGATTCCGAAGTGCATTCCTTGATGGTCGCTTCGCTCTGGGAGTGGATCAAAGAGCAATTTCATCGCGATCAGTTTGCCGACGCCAAAGCAAATATTCAGGAATTGCTCCGGTATCCCAATCTTCCCGCCACCATGCAGTCCGAATTTCCGCCGATATTCCGGGTTCTTGGCCTGAATTCCCTTTTGCCGGAAGAATTGCGACAGGATACTTCATCACCGGAAGCTCAAATTGAGTTGGCCGATCTTTATCTGCTCAAGGGCAATAAGACAGGCGATTTCTTGCCGGAAACCGTGCAGGATGCCGACCGTGTGCGGCTGGCCTTCGGGAAAATCGAGTGCGAACAGGATGAAGACGCCCTCGAACTCCTCAAGTCCATTTCGTTTCGTTCGCCCCTGGCCGAGTGGCGGCTTTTTCTCCGTGGGTTGATCGACCATTATCGCGGCGACGACGTCAAAGCGGCAGAAAGCTGGAAACGGCTTTCACCGGATCGGCCGCCTGCCCGCATCGCCGTCAAATTGAAAAACCTGATGCACGAGAAATCCCCAGCGGCACCGGAACACTCATCGTCATCGACGGGCGGCATCATTTCCGGGTTGTTCAGCCTGTTTCGCGGGAAAACCGGCACGGTGGTTTATTCCAAAACCGAGTTGCTCGACACGCTCCGGGTACTCGACGGTTATATGAAGCAGGGGAAAGACAAGGAACTTATCGGGCGTTTTCAGACATGCAAGCCGCTCTTCCAAAGCGAAATGCCGATGCAATATGCCCGTTTGCTCCAGGTCATTCACTTGCACATTCTCCGCAATGCCTCCCCTTCCGCCGCTCAACAATTCATCGACCGCAATCTGCCGCTCCCGTTGGATCCGAAGGGAAACCGCTCACGTGCTTTGCTTTCAGAACGGATTGATCAGGAGTCGCATTTACGACGTCCCACTGGTCTGGCCTGTTCGCCTGTTTACTGGAAAAAGTTTGCCGGAGAAGATATTGACCGAATCGAGTCCTTCTCGCCACCAATGAAAGCCCGTAACAAGGCAGCCGTCTATCACCACATGGCGAAAGAAACCCATGACGAATTTTCCGACGCCCGGGAAGAGGCGGAGGACGAGGAAGAGTTCCATCAGATGATCGACGTTCCTCAAACCGCGAAGAAAATAGAGGACTTACTGGATAAGGCACTTACTTGCGATCCGACTTACATCCCGGCGTACCAGTGCCAGATGAATTTATTCCTGGAAATGCTGCCGCAAGAGGAGCGGAAAAAACCGTTTCATCCCCGGCTTGTGGAAATCCATGAACGCATGCTCCGGCATGTTCCCGCCGCAAAAGAGGCGTTGTTCTATCTCTTTGAGTATCATCTTGCCGTCAAGGACATGGATGCAGCCGGGAAGTATCACACCCGTCTGCGTGATCTTGATCCCCTTTCCTGTGAAACTCTGCACCGCCGGAACCGATTCCGCATCGGCCAAATTCGCGAAGGGCTGAGACAGCGAAAGTTGGATTGGGTTGCTTCCGCATTTCAGGAACTGGACAGCGGACCGCCGCTGGAATCGCTGTACTACCGTTACGATGTTCTCCCGCTTGCGCTGGGGTATATTCACCAGGTCTTGCACGGCGATGGTTCGGACCCTGGTGTTTTTTTCACGGCTGCGGAACGGTACGGCGTGGAAAAACGGTTGCCGTTGATTTTTGCGATTCTCGCGGAAGGGCTGGAGCTTGGACTCCCTGAAAAATATCTTGCCCCGCTTCAGACGGAATGGAGCAAGGGGATTTCCGGCCGTTGCAACGGCAACATCGCCGGGGTGCTTGGCGACCTGGCTTCCATGATTCTGAGTGTGCAGGAACGGTATCCGAAAGCCATGAAAACCCTTGTCCGGGAAGCCTGCGATTTTGTCAATCGTGCCGGACAAGTCAAATGGAATTCGGAAAAAGACATCTTCGGAGCATGCAGTCTCTTATGGTGTCTTGCGGTCGAACGGCAATGGGACGGGTACGACAAAACTTATTGCAACCTGACCAAAAAATGGCTCAAGCAGTTTCCCCATTCGCCGTTGCCTTTGTTTTTCAGTGCGGAGGTCTATTGGCTTGAAACCGGCTGGCACCGCTATCGATTGGCCAACAAAACCCGCGAATTGTACCGGGAGTTTCTCAAACGTGCCGGTTCCCTGCGGAATGATCCCCTGCACCAGTTTTATATCACCACGGCGGAACGCAAGATCACGAGGATAGACGAACCTCATTGGGGTTTTGGGGCGGATCGTTTTGACGACGAGTATAATGATGATGACGACGAGTACGATGACGATGAGGATGACGATGTGTTCGGAGATGTGTTTGGTGGTGGCTTGCCGGGTGGGATGCCGTTTGGGCAGGGCATCCCACCGTCCTTTCGCCGCGAAGTGAAGGAAAACGGAGGGTTTTCCGCAGAAATGCGGCGTGAGATGGAAAATTTGTTCCCGAAAAAATTTGGGCCGCTCCGCAAACTGTTCATCGATGCCGTCGAAGAATGCGTGGTCAAGGGTTTGCCGGAAGATCAAATGATGGACGTCCTTGAACGTAAAATGGAAAAACTTTCATGGTTCGAGAAAATGAAACTTATGGCCGCCATGGCCATGAGCGGCTCACTCTTTCAGAGAAATGATGATGATGATGACGATGACGATCCCCCAACGCGATCGCGACGAAAGAATCAACGAAAACAACGATAACTTATACCCATGCTGACAGTTCATTATCATACGCTGGGCCTTTCGCCCGATTGTTCCGAAGCGGATTTGCGAAAACGCTATCTCACACTGGTACGCCGCTATCCGCCGGAAACGCATCCCGACAAGTTTTCCAAAATCCACGAAGCTTACGAATACTTGAAGAACCCATTGGAATCAATCCCCGACATGCTGTTTTCCCTGACTACGGAGGATACCATCGACCGGATCATCGCCGATGTGATCGACGACGTTCGTAATGAGCGTCTGCCGACTTCTTTGCTCTTGCAGATGGGGGAACAGTAAAATGCCGTGGCAATATTCGGATGATTATTCGGCGGATGTTCCGCAACAGGACGACGCCCGGCAACTTACGCTCTCTGAACACAATGCCGAACTCTTGCGACAGTTTGAAGCGTGGTTACGGGCATCGGAAAGTGAAGCGGCAATTTCCCCGGCGAGTGGTGATTCCCATGGCGATGAACCGGGCGTCGGACTGTATCAATTGCACGAAGTCCTCGCGTCACAACGGCATGAATTGAAACTCTACACCAAGTCAGGCCGTCAAACACAGGAATTGCTCACCAGGTGCATTGAGGAAACGTCCGCTGCCGTTGTGTCGTTGCAGCGTTATCATCGTGACAAGCCGGACATCGAACGCAAAGCGGTCAAGCCATTCTTGTTAAGCTTGATTGAAATTGACGAATCGCTGGAACGTGCCACCGTTGCCGTTCAGACCATCCAGGAACGCCTGACGGACATGTTCGGTACGTACATCGAGCGTTCCGCAGCAGTCTATTGCGACCGGCTGACCTTTTGGGGCCGGTTCCGGAGACGCAAAATCATCCTGGAATTCACAGTGGATGTGATTCGTGAACAACAGGCGGAAATGGGGCGGGTCTTTCAGCCGTTTCGCGATGGCTTCGAGATGCTCAGGCGACGCATGAACGACGTTCTGAAGAAACACGCGATTCAGCGAATTGACCCGCGAGGTGAGCCCGTGAACCCGGAAACGATGCAGGTCATCGCGGTTGTCGAATCGGAAATCGTCCCGCCGGGACATGTCACCGATGTGGTTCGGCCCGGCTACCTCTGGCGGGGAAAACCAATCCGTTTCGCCGATGTGCGGGCTGCCCGATAGTTTTTATTTACGAAACAAAAAAATAGCAAGCGTTCGTAGTTTTTTTCACCACGAAGCCGCGAAGAAACACGAAGATTTTTTTTCACGCAAAGAACGCAGAGGTTGCAAAGAATGATTTTTAAAAATCTCTGCGTCCTCTGCAATCTCTGCGCGAAATTTCTTTCGAATCATTTTCTTCGTGCCAGATGGTGAAAAAACCGTGAACGGTCACCAAAAGAACAAAACTGACAAACATGACGGACATCATTCTTGGAATTGATCTTGGCACCACGAACAGCGAAGTGTCGGTGATTCGTGACAATGAAATCGTTGTTCTTGAAAAAGACGGCGCAAAACTTTTTCCGTCGGTGGTCGGGCTCAACATCAGCGGCAATTTGCTGGTCGGTCATGCGGCCAGAAATCAGGCGATTCTTTATCCCGAGCGCACGGTCAAGTCGATCAAACGCCGGATGGGGGAAGACGTCAAGGTTCAACTTGGCGAACGGGAATACACGCCGCCGGAAATCTCGGCGATGATTCTGCGGACGCTTCGCGCTTATGCCGAGGAATCGCTCGGCCAAAAAGTTTCCAAGGCCGTCATAACAGTACCAGCGTTTTTCAATGACACCCAGCGTGAAGCCACCCGGCTGGCCGGGGAACTCGCCGGTTTGGAAGTCCTTCGGATCATCAACGAACCGACGGCGGCTTCACTCGTTTATGGAACCGATCCGGACAAAAGCGAAACGCTTCTGGTTTACGACCTCGGCGGCGGGACCTTCGACGTTTCCATCGTCCGGGTTGAAGGCGGCGTCATTGAGGTTCTCGCGTCCCACGGCGACACGCACCTCGGCGGCGACGATTTCGATCAGTTACTTTTCGATCATGTTTGTGAGACGTTCAAGAAGAAGAACAAAGTCGATCTCCGCCAGACGCCGACTGCCGTGAGCCGGGTCATGCAGGCGGTCGAAGAAGCGAAAAAACAGCTTTCCACCGAACCGTTCGCCGCCGTTCGCGAGGAGTTTCTCGTCGAGAAAGACGGGACGCCGCTGCATCTCGACCTGGAAATCAGCCGGAACGATTACGAAGCGATGATCCTTCCGCTTCTGGAAAAAACGGTCACCTGCCTGAACGATGCGTTGCGTGACGCCGGATTGCGACCGACGGACATCGACAAAGTGATCCTTGTCGGTGGTGCATCACGGACTCCATTGGTGCATCAACTCCTGGAAAACCGCATGGGAACGACGCCGCACGGTGAAATTGACCCTGATCTTTGTGTCACGATGGGGGCGGCGGTTCAAGGCGGCCTGATTTCCGGTGCGGAAGTCGGCCGTGTTCTGATCGACATCACGCCGCACACGCTGGGCGTCAGTGCCTTCATGGATCACGATCAAAGTCCGTATCACTTCGTCCCGCTCATCAAACGGAATACGCCGGTCCCCTGCACCCGCAGTGATGTGTTTGGAACGAACCACGACAACCAGGAAATGGTGATCATCGAAGTCTTTCAGGGAGAGGCGGAGGATGTGCGTTACAACACTCAAATTGGCGAGTTCTACCTCAAAGGGCTTTCCAAAGCTCCCCGGGGCAATGAAATCGTTTGCCGTTTTGATCTCGACATCAACGGCATTCTGCATGTTTCCGCAACGGAGAAAAAAACCGGCTTGCAGGACACCATTACCGTCGAAAACGCACTGGATGCCCGAAAGTCAGATGAGAATGACAAGTTTCGCGAACATCTGGACGGATTCTTTGACGATCTCGAATTCGCGCAGCCGATTGATGAATCGCCGGAAATCGTGGATGTTGCGGACAATTCAAGTCTCCTGGAAAAATTCAACCCGGAAGGTCTCGAAAAAGGCTGGGAAAAAACCTATGCTGAAGAAATCGACTTGATGCAACGGGCAATGAAACGGCTACCCGACGTTTCCCAAGACGACGCCCGCGAAATCAGCGAACTCATCCAAAAAACCGTTGATGCGATGAACCATCGCAAGCGGGACGAGGCTCAGGCAAGTGCCAGTGAACTGGAAGACCTGCTCTATTATCTGGAGGATTCAGTCTGATGACAGGGAGTGAAATCCATGTCACGGAATGCCGCTGCCCGACCTGTCGGAACGCGCAACCTTGGAGTGACGAATGCCGGCGTTGCGGGACGGACTTGTCGTTGCTTCGCCGCCTGGCCGATGAGTCTGGACAATTGCACCGCGTCTTTTTCGCCGCACTGACGGCGAACGATTTCCCTCTGGCTGAACGCACTTTGCAGCGCCTTTCCGAAATTTCCCCAACGCCGGTGATGGAACTGTTGTTACGTTTTGTGAAAAGTTGGAAATCCAACGACTCTTGACTTGTCCATCGATTAAGTTGGCGTCCTTGCCCAACGGCTGTTCTTGTTTGCGCGCGACTCTTGCTACTGAAGCTGTTGTTGTATAACCCCATGTCTTTGAGACCAGGATGATTCATGAGGTGGAAAATGAGGTTTTTTTCCTGGCAGAATTCGACGAAACGATGGCAGGACGGCTACGTTGTCATCGCCTTCACTCGGCT
Organism: Planctomycetaceae bacterium; assembly: GCA_009776995.1. Taxonomy (GTDB): domain Bacteria; phylum Planctomycetota; class Planctomycetia; order Pirellulales; family Thermoguttaceae; genus WRMR01. Next base: position 8,888 of record WRMR01000109.1, read on the forward strand.
TTTGATTTGTGGCTGCTTTATGGTATAATGCAATTGTCGCCATTGGTTTTCCCTTGCCGCTCCATAGCGAAAGACTTTGCATGACAAGCTGCGAATGAAAATCGCACTTCCAGTAGTACAAAATATCACCATGAATAAAACACAAAAATCTGACAGTGTCAATCGTGCCGCAAACGATACTGTTGCAAGAACCAGTCGCTCACACTTCCGGTTGTCGGTGGGCCGGCTGATTTTCTGCGCAGTCGTACTTGCTGCGTCCAACGCGCTGCTTGCCGATACTCCTGCACCGAAAAGCGCGTCGCAGGGCGACACGGCTAACATCCCTCATTCCTCACCCCTCGCCCCTGTCCCCTCATCCTTCAACTGGCGAGCCTGGGAGGAACTGCCGGTCTTTCACGATGGCCGCGTCATGCCACTGGTGACCTTTGCACGTATTACCGTCAAGACGGTTTGCGGCCGCAATTCACCGACGCTGGAATTGGACACAGGCATCATCGAAGAGGCACAACGTGATGGTTTGCTTGGCGAACGTGAGATCGCCCGGCTTCATGCGAAATTTGCCGACGGCAAACGGAAATTCCGTGACGCGGAATTGATCTTCTCGTGGCTGGTCGAACCGGAAATTTGGGAGTACATTCCCTTCCTTGCGGCAAGTGACAGGGAATTGCGAAGTGAAGTTGCCGCACAGCCTGCTATGGGAAAATACGTCTCGCCTTACCAGGTGAAAAAACACGCGGTCAATGTGCAGCGGCGCATCGACCAGTGGGAAAAAGTGCAAGCGAATCAGTTGGACGACCGCGAAATCGAAAAGTTGGGGGCCGACGGTCTTGCTTCGTTGCGAACAGTTGGTCCGGCAGCGGTGAAACTGCATGAGTCTTACCGTGCTTATCGGTCGTTGATCAATGAGGCCAACGCATTGCCGGTTTATCAACTGTCCCTGACGCTCTCGCAGGCGGAACGGCAAATGCAAAATGCTTACCGGATGCAGTTGACGCTCGAACGTGTGCCGGTCGATTTCTCGCAACTCGGAGAGCCGATCCCCTTTGTCCGGGGCGAGTTGAACACGCTGTACCAGGACATCAACGAACTGGCCGTCAACGTGCAACGGGCCATGCGCAACGAAGCGGCAAAACCCGTCACGCATCAAACGCTTGAAGCCGATTTTGAACGTCTGCTTGTGGAAATTGACCGCTTGTTGCCCGAGACGGTGCGTTTTCGAGACGCGATGTTCACCCTGCGGCTTGACACGATTCCGCGTCAAGTTGGAGTCAACGCCGAGCGGCTCCGCATGGCACGCGAGTTGGCGGCACAAATGCAATACTCGCTGTTGCAATCGCGGCAATGGTGTGAGTCGGCCTGTTTGTCGTTGCACGACGCCGGTGGTTCGGCCGCGCGGCCGCACACCATGCAGATATACCCCGCCCTGGTTGCCGAGTCGATCAAGACCGACCGTTCCTACCCGATGCAGTCGCGCGACATGTTCAGCCAAAATCGTGAGTATTCCGAGACGACACGAATGCCGGTCTGGTTGACGTTGCACACGTTGCTCTTTGGCTCTGATGACATGATTCGGCGGTTTGCGATACCGGATTTACCTGAAGAGGAGCGAGGGGCGGGGGGCGAGGGACGAGGGATTCGTTCCACGTTTTACGAGATGAAGGCGGCTTATCTCAGTCTTGAATCTCCCGAAACTGGTGCAACGGATCGCAAGGAACAAATCGCTCACTTCAACCGTGCGTCACTGGAATTTGCCGTAGAACTCCGCGCCAGTGCCGAAGCGGTGGCCCAATTGCGCCGCGATCTCGTTCCGCCGGAGTTGCGCGATAACGATCTGCTGACCAAAACCGCTTACCCGGCTCAATCGCTCATGCGTGCCGAGTACAACTACGAATGTTTGCGTCCGTTTTACCTGATGTGGGTCACGAGTGCTGCCGCACTTGCGTTGTTGCTTGCTTCGGCGGTTGCTTCGTTGTTTCGCGCAGAGCGTGCGAAGGACGCAGAGATGTATAACCCCAGTGTCCTCGACGCGGGAAGAAATTCCTCTGCGAACTCTGCGAGAAAGAGTTATCGGATCGTGGAAGCAACGCTGTTCTGGTGCGGTTTTGCCATGTTGCTCGTTTCGCAACTCGTGACGCTGACCGGTGCCTGTTACCGTGCTTATATCACCGGCTGGGCACCCGTCACCAACATGTTCGAGACCATTGTGCTGATGGCCTTTTCCGTCGCGGCCATCGGCATCTGGTTCACCTGCAAGCCGCTGTTCGGTGATCGTCTGTTGTGTGCCTGGCGCGTGGCCGCGTTGCCGAAAGGCACATCTCAAAGAACATCAACCGCTCAGTCAAGCAGTGACACTTCCAAAATCGAACGCCGTTTTGTTTTGTGGCAATTGATCCTGTTGCCGATACGCGTTGTGTTGGCCATTGTCACCTTATATTATATTCTGCTGCTCAGTTACGGCGAGGCAAGCGGCGGCCAACTCACCTGGGAGGTCGTGCGGCAGGGAATCGCCATCAAAGACCCGATTGACCTGACGGTGGTCGTCGTCAGTATCGCGCTGCTCGTCTGGCTCGTACCGCGTGTCATCCTGACGCTGACGTTGTTTCCCTTCGTCGGGGCTTCAGGCTTCAGGCTTCAGACTTCAGG
>WRMR01000110.1 GCA_009776995.1 Planctomycetaceae bacterium
ATGTGGCAAAGTGCGCAAAACAGCACCCGAATAAAAACCGAGTTCGGACATTCGCGACCAGGATGCTCCTTGTCGAAAAGTTTTCCGACCTTGCCGGTGAACCGATCTTGAACATGCTGAAAACTCTTGCTAGAATTTTTCCTGATTGAGCCCATTGTTTTCCTCCTGAAAATGGTTGATTGATGTTTACATAACCCTTTTAACAGAAAAACCTTGGGCTTGTCTATACCAAGTTTTTATGCAGGAACCTTTCTTGGGAACTACTGATATTGAGTTTTTACCATCTGAGAACTCTGTGATTGGTAGTTGGCAACCATTTATATATGATCTTATTAACCCATTCTCCCGTATTTTTCACTTCACTTTTACCAAATACGGGAAAAAAGTTGGGAAATGATGATATTTCTGATGGAGTAAACATAATTTGCAACCTATCCTCAATCTCAAAAATAAATTCCTGACTGTCCCACGAATCCTTGTACTTGCCCATTAATGATTGGAATAAAGTGGGAGACATCTCAGAAGATATTTTTTCCAAAGGAATTTTGCTCAAAATTGACATTATCATTCTTATACACATACACCAACACTCTTCGGAAGGTTTGATATTAGAAGATTCCATGAAATCACTATGCGATTGATACATACCGTCACCTTCGTCTCGCTCACTTAAAATGACTTGTGTAAATATTTTTGTAGGACTTGTCACCAGTAATTGCTCTTAACGCCATAATTGCAGATTTAATTCTCCATTGAGCATAAAATGAGTAGTCATTTATACGTTCAGAATCAGTAATGCGTTTCAAAATTTCAACCAGATTTTCTTCTGTAAGAGTACAATTATCTTCATCATTAATCAATGTCATAACAAATCGTTGTACCCAATCTTTATCGAAATAGGACAACGAATATGGGCAATCAAAAGATATGTTTATTGATTCTTCGCTACCATTGATCCAACAGATCGTTGCGGAGAATTTCAAAATTATCTGAAAACATAAATGTTCAGGGTAAGACTTCAATTCTTGTTTTAACCAATTGTAAGCACCCTTACCTTCCAGTAAGAGTAATGCCCAAAGATATTCACGCACAGGAAGAGGGAAATTTATCATGTCCTCATCAAAACCAGAATCTTTATACTCAAGAGAAAGCGTATGAAAGAACTCTTTTAGCTTGTCCTTTAACGGTTCAACCGCGTCATGATCATTAGCTAATGCTAAAATAACAGCATGATATGCACCTCGGATATTAGAGTTGTTGATCAATGAAAATTTTCCAACACCAGCCGCCCTTTTGATACAGCTAATTGCGTAATCTTTTCTTTGTTGAGTCTGATACTCACTGACGATCTTTTGAACCTGATCTTCAGTTGCATTGATTAGTTCCCTTTCTTTGTTAAGCCACTTTGTTTCATCGACTGCATGCAAGAAATACCAGAATAAAACAATAAATGGAATCATTAAAACAAACAAAACAGAAATTTGAATTTGGACATGCTTTTGGAAAATTCGTAACATTTCAGCCAAAAATTTGAAAAAACTGATATTTTCGTGAAGTGGGAATTATAGTACAACATGGTTTATGGTGAAAAAACGCGGAGTTCATTGGTGAAACGCTTGCGACGGCATCGTGCTGAGTTGTTCGTGTTTTTGTATCATGAAGATGTGCCGTTTGAAAACAACCATGCCGAACGAACGATTCGCGGTGCCGTGGTGATGCGGAAAAACAGTGATTGCAACCGCAGCGTTGAGGGTGCCAAAACGCAGGCGATTTTGATGAGCGTCTTCCAAACACTCAAACAACGCAACGCCAACGTCACAAAAACCATCGTCAACGCTCTGCATCACTTCCTCAAAACAAAAAAATTGACTTCACTGGCACAAGCAATCAAAAATTCGGCTGAATAGTTACCATCAATCAGGTTGTTTGAAAAAGATTGGGAAAGATTGATCCGGTCAACCCCAATACAAAGACGGCCTGCTTGTACCCGGTAAAAGTGTTCACAGATGATCACCGCCATGGCACAATCCCAAGTACGACCACATCAAGGACATTCGTCCGGTTCAACGAAGCAACGTCGAAATTGACAACATTCGTTTTCCTCAATGAGGTTTTATACACTGCCGAAAACGGTTGCAAATGGCGAAAAATGCCCGAAAAATTCGGGACTTGTCACACTATTCCCATGCGAATGCAACGCCGGGTCAAAAACGGCGTCTGAGCTCGCGACTTGGAAACGTTGCAATCAAAACTCAATATGATGTCACTTGATGTTACGGCATCACTGCCCGGCAACACCAGTATCAAGGTTCATCCCGATGGTACAGGAGCGTTAAAAAAACGGCCCGCAAGCCATCGGTAAAAGCCGTGGGAGTACGACAAAGAGCTTTACAAACACGCAATGAGGTGGAACATTACTTCCGGTGCATCAACCTTTTCGGCCTTTTCGGCGAGTCTTCACCCGCTGCGACAAACTGGATACAATGCATACCTCATTCGTCACATTTGCTATGATTTGTGAAACTTGGCAATGTTAGTGTCAACACGCCCTCAACCCCGGATGCGTTCGACTTTCAACTTGCCGAGGTCTGTACTGCCAAGTCCGAGTTTTTCGGCCATTTTGATATGTTCCACCATACCCAGGTCCATTTGTTCCACGCCCGGAATCTGGTTGAACAGGTTCATGGCCGCCGTGTCCGCCGCGACAATGTCCGGTGACACAATCAAGCTTTTGAGCGTGACGGCGTCGGCTTCCGATACGCCGCGCGGACCGTTGGCTTTCATGGCACGATAAGCGTCAATGACATTGAGTGCCGGTCTTTTTACGAAGGTGGCACTGTCCGCAATGCACTGGTGCAGTCCATCGGAATGCATAATACGGCGATCCCAAACGATGCCCATGTAGTTTTTCAAGCTGATCGTTAATTTGGCACCGCCATGCGTTTTCAAGATCGGGACGTTAAACCAGACGTCACAATCCAGCAGAGCTTTGTGGATTTTTGCCTTTTTGAGAACGACGCCTTCGGGAAGATTGACTTCCCTGTAATCGGCCTCATCACCGGAGGGAAGCACGATCCCGCCTGCCGCCTTGACAGCGTCTTCAATGCCGCTGGCCTTGTATGCGGTCTGCCAGGCGTCAACAGTACGGTCAAACACCGCCACTTCAGCGGCTCCGGCTTCTTTGCACTGCTTGACCATTTCGCCGACCAAGATTGGGTTCGTGTTGGCCGCGAGTTCCGGAGTACGGTTCCAGCCGATATTCGGCTTGATGACCACTTTCTGACCGGATTTGACGAATTTTCCCATGCCCCCGAACGCGGCAATCGCTTTTTGGAACATGACGTCCGGCTCACCGCCCATGACCATGGCCAGTTCACATTCGCCGTTCTTTTCCTCATTGGTTTGGGCGAACACATTGATCCCGTTCCAGGTTCCCGTTGCGGCGGCAGCTCCGGCAAGGGTGACGGTTTTTAAAAAATCTTTTCTTTTCATTGTGGCTCCTCGGATTCTCAAAACATATTGCTGACAATGGCTTTTGGATCATCGCAAAGGGAAATTTTCTCTTGGAAAGCACCCCCGCACGGATATGATCACAGTTGAACTCAAAAGTCTCTACGCACCTGACAATCATGCCCGGCGCATAAAAACCCATAATTTACCAATGTTACCGGAAATTCTCGTTTGCGGCAATCGGCAAGTGAGAATTTTCAGGAAAAAAGATTGGAACCGGGTAAATTTAGAATATAGATATTTGCGTAATTATCAAACGGGTTTGCTTCAATTATTCCCAAAATGAAAAAAATACAATAATATTGCCGACATCTTGCCTGATCTTTCATTGAGTCGTAAACATTTCTGACTTTTTCCGATTTCCTTGCATGGAAAACATTGCCTAATCAACCCCACTTGGTGTAAAATAGGGGAAGGTGTGATAGATTTACGGTTTATCGAACCCCTGCAAATCATTCCTCATTGTTTTTTGTTTCTCGCAAAGGCCGCTGAGAACGCAGAGAGTTATTGTTTTATACTGGTATTCTCAGCGTCCCCGGTGTTCTCTGCGAGAAAAAAATAACGGAACCTCGTCGGGACAAATCATTATTGCTGCCTTTCGCACGGAGGCTTTTGTCTTGCGACAACGACCTTTTCGATTTTTGCACGCTTCCGATATTCATCTTGACCGCCCTGTGACCGGGTTGGGCGATCTTCCTGCGCACCTGTTGCAGCGAGTCATTGACGCACCGCGTTTGGCTGCCGAACGGCTTTTCGACGTCGCAATCCGGGAACAGGTCGATTTCGTTGTCCTGTGCGGCAATGTCTTAAATCCTTATCAAACCGGGCCTTGGGGACCTGTTTTTCTCGTTTCGCAATTTGAAAAACTTGCCGCCGCCAACATCCACGTCTCTTGGGCTGCCGGAAAACTTGACGCCGCCGAACGCTGGCCTGCCGAACTGCCGCTCCCCCCCAACGTGACGCTGTTTCCGACCTCGCATGTTGATGAATCGGTTTTCGGGAAAGACGGCTTTTCCATTGCGCGCATTCTCGGCGAAAGCCGCTCGCCGGAACGCCGGAAAATCCGACCGGGCGAGTTCAATCCCGACACTACCGGCCTGTTCACTCTCGCCGCCACCGTCGGCAAGGTTAACCCGGCAAGGCTGAAAAAACGCGGCATCGACTATTGGGCACTCGGCGGAATGCCTTCCCGACACACCTCTTACGGAGAATCATCTGATCCGCTCGAAAATGATCTCGCAAGTGAACCGCCCAAAACACAGGGAGCACAAAATTCAAAAGGGCAAACTCCGGCAAACAAAGTGAAATCGAACGCATTGAAACGTGTGCGGGATGATTTCACCCGTTCGTCGATTGTGCATTACCCGGGTCAAACGCTTGCCCGGTCGTTTGAGGATACCGGCAATTACGGGGCAACGCTTGTTGAAGTCGATGAATCGGGCAAGACACGGCTTACGCTCATGCCGACCACGCCGTTGCGATTCGTCCGCGAACAGGTGCGTTTCGAGCCGGGTATGAGCTTCGACCGGCTGAAAGACGAATTGCGTGACCGGCTGATCGCGTACCGGAGTATGCAGGAAAACTGTGACCTCTACATCGACTGGGCGATTGATTCGTCGGAAGAATTTGAGCTGAAACTGCGGCGTGACGGCACGGCGGAAAAAATTCGCGACAAGCTGCGGCAGGAGTTCGGAATGCAGGAACCGTTTGCCTGGGTTGTTGAGATCAAGCCAGCCATCCCGGAGCATTTTCCGCCGGAATTTTACGACCAGGAAACCATCATGGGCGACTACCTGCGGAAGTTACGGCGGTACCATCACGGTGAAACAAAGTTGCCGTCGCTGGAGCGTTACCTCCCGCAGGACGGTCCAATTTTTCCGCCTGGCGACCAAACGGAAACCCCCGGTCCAGTGACTGATCTCGACGCTTATGCCGAACCGCTGCTCCGCGATACGAATATCCAACGCGATGACATGCTCCGCGAAGCCGGTCTGCTCGGCGTCGATCTGTTGGGAAATCGGGACGATGTTTAACCGCAGGCTCTTGAATTCATGCCAAAATTCGTCCATTGTGTATGAAACGATGATTTGTCATCATTCCTGTCGCTGTCTTTCTCAACACCTTGAACAGACTCGTTTCAATGGACTGCTTGTCAATCGTCTCTCGGAAATCGGCTCCCCGGCTTGCCAACAGTCGGTTTTTCGCTTACAATTTTGTTTCCCAGCGGTGGTGTTTTTGCGCCGTCTCGGAGGGTAAGCGAATGGCTAGCGGCCTCACTGGAAATGAGGTGCCCCTTGACCGGGGTTGCGGGTTCGACTCCCGTGCCCTCCGCTTGTGTTTTTTTCACGGTGAGAATGAGAATTAAAAATCTTGGGAATGAGGAGAGAAAGCGTGGGAGTCAAGAAAACTGGAAAAGGCCGTCGCAAGCTGGGCCGTAAAAAGCGAAAGATGCGATCACGTATTCGACATCGCAAGGACTAAACTTGCTCCCGCCGGTTGTGTGCCGGATGGTTCTTTCGCGACAAAAGATGAACCTGTTTTGTCTTTTGCCGTTCTTTTTTGCGCGGTCATTGTTTCTCGCAAAGAACGCAGAGAATATTTAAAAAATCTCCGCGTCCCCGGCGATTTCTGCGAGAAATAAAAAACGAGAGGGACATATCATGCAAAACGAAACCGCAGAAAAGGCCAACAACGCCGCCAAAGAAGCAAAGCGGAAGAAGCGGGCGCGGATCATCAACATCGTCATGTTCCCCTTTCTGACGATTCTGTTATGCGGCTGGGAAACAGTGTGCCTGAAAAACATCCCGCTCCTGGTTGCGTTCCTGGTTTTCTGGTGTGGGTTCCACTTGATCCAGTTTGGCATCGAAAAGCTGTGCAAAAAATGCTGGCGGATCGTTTGTGGATTGGTTGCAATGGTGTGTACGATGACGTACATGATACTGTTCATCTCCGTCATGAACCTTCTGCCGGTGACGGCCATTTCGGAAAAGACGACTTACCTGACCGGGCCGCGAACGCCCGACGGGAAAATGCTCGACATCCCGGGCGCGATTACCCAACGCTTTTTGCCCGATTGCCTGCCGGAGGACAACGGTTTTCGCAAGGTGGTGCGGACTTTCGGTTTCCCACAGGTCATGGCCGGCGTACCAGAAGAGCATCGCGAAAATGTTGCCCGACGGCTCTTTGCGGCATTGAAACTCGACGACTCAGCCACTTGGGACGCGCCATCGCAAGTGAAATTCGAGTCGGTCAGTGACTTTTTCGAGGAGCATTTGCCCGAAGAAGCAAATGAAGAGGCAACGAACGAAACCGATGAGGATACCGCTGACGCCCCGCCGGTTGACGCGGAAAAAGAACGGCGGCACCGTGTCTGGGAAGCGGTCAGGAATCTGTATCAATTGCCATGGCCGGAAGAGCATCGTGACTTGGGCGAACAATGGCTGGCCGAAAACAACGTAGCACTCGACCGGTTCGGTGACGCAGTGCGGCATTCGGAATATTTCGTGCCATTTTTTCAAGATACACGCAGATATGCTTTCCTGGAATTGCTCGTCGAATCCTATGACGAATTTCACCGGGAAATGGTTCGCGGGTTACATCTGCGGATATTGCACTCGCTCGACCTCGGCGATTTCGACCGGGCAAAGCACGACCTGCTGACCATCGCGCGGCTCGGCGAAAAACGGATGCGGCACCCGCGCACGGTGAGGAATCTGTTTCTCGCCTCGGCCATCCGGGGAATCGCGATTGCGGCAACGCGCGACATGCTGGAATACGGCCATGCAAATCATGAGCAGCTCAACACGCTTCAGGCCGAACTTGCTCCGTACCAGTCCGTGTTTTCGCAAACTGACATCGTGTTCCTCATGCGCATGGAAGGGATGCACATGCTTTATCACCTGGGTTCGGGGGATATTATCTCGGGACTCTCGACACGCGATCAACCGTGGTACGGTACTTACGCCACAAAAATCGTTTCCGGAAGTGTTCATTATGTTGCCTGGACGCCTGTTTTCCGAAAGTTCAACGAGAAGATGAACGCACTGGAGGCAATCGCGGAAATGCCGCTTTCGCCGGAACAATTGACGCTGTTTGATACGGATAATCTGTTCAAAAAGGACAAATGGTTGTCCATTGACGGGAGCTTTGGCAGTTTCTTGAAATACATACTTGCCAAAGGTATTGTTGTTGCAATTCCCGATTTCATTGGCAGTATCATGACCGATATGGGCAAAGATTCAACTGTTATGAAACTTGCGACCGTGTACCGTCAGGCCTCCATGACCGGGTTGCTTGAAACTGCGTTTGCGCTGGCGCATTACGCGATCGACCATGACGGGTGCTATCCCGAAACGCTTGACGCATTGGTGACCGCCGGGTGGCTTGCCGCACTGCCGGTTGATCCCTGCACGGACGGAGAATCGTTCCGCTACCGCTTGCGGGAGCTTGACGGCAGACCGGGCTACATCCTGTACGGCGTCGGCGTCAACATGCGCGACGATAACGGCGTCGAGTATAAAAAAATCGATCCCGAAACCGGCGAGGAACATCGTGGCGACGATGTGGTCATCGCAATGCCGGCAGACGAGCCGGAATGAAACGTAGCGAAATGACGGGATGAGGTAAGCCGTCCGCGCCGTGACCGTCACAAGAAACAACTGCCGGGAACGTCAGTGGCCGGTTTTCTCCGATGCAAAGCTTCGAACCTGTCGCTTACGCTCCGGGCTGCTGTTGGATTGAATACCACCTGTTGATCCGGTCACTGACATTCCCGGCTGCTGTTTTCATGCTATAATCATCTCATGCAACAAGTCACTGTCAACAATCCGACATTGGAGCAAATTCGGGCAGACTATCGTGTCCTCGATGGTTCCGGGTTCGCCATTCCCGAAGGTGTCCGGTTGATTTCGCACGAGCAATATGCAGACAACAACGAGGTGCCTGTCGAGTGGGTCGTGCCGAATGGGCTGGTGCGACTGTTTCGATGGCTTGGACCCGTTTCGACACTGATGTACGCGCTGCAACTGTTCCAGGCGGCGGATCGTAGCACGGTGATTCTTGTCAACGGCGGCAGTGGCGGCCTGTGGCTAATGCTCGGATATCTCAACCGTCTCCCGTTTTTGCGACGCCGAACGCTGTTCCTCTGGGACGTTTTTGTCGAATATCTGCTCGGCACGGAAAAGCGGCTCAAATTTTTCCCGCTCATCAAGGTCAAAACCCATTGGAAGGAAGCCATCGCCCGACACGCATTGGCCGGTTACGACCTGATTGTCAAGTGGTCTCGCAAACAGGCGGCAGCACATGCCCGATACTATCGCCTGCCGGAAGAGAAGTTCATCTTTCTGCCCTACAAGTCGAATCATTCGAACAAGGCACGCCATTCGCAAGATGCTTTGTGTAGCGTCTCGCTGGGACGTTTCGTTTTTGCAGGCGGCAACGGAAAACGTGACTACAAGTGTCTCGTCGATGCGGTGCGGGGAACCGACATTCCTGTTATCATCAGTGCCACCGACCCGGCAGTGCGAAAGTCAATCGAGTTTTTGCCGAATATCATTCTGATTGGCGCGCCGGAGCCTGCTTTTGCGCAATTGCAGTCGATCTGTACGTTGGCGGTGGTTCCGATGATTGATTCAGGATTGAAAGGCGGCGGTGAGGCCAACTTCTGCAATGCGATGTGGCACGGCAAGCCGGTCATTGCCTGTTGCAATATGGCTGCTGAAGATTACATCATCGACGGCACAACCGGATTTGTCGTGCCATCGGGTGATTCGGAACTGTTGCGTCAGCGAATCCTGGAACTTTGGAACGATCCTGAACATGCAGAACAGATGGGCTGCAACGGTCATCGGCACGTCATGGAAAATTTTACGCACGATTTGTTCATCCGCCGATTGTTGCGACTGGCCATGGTTCTTGGTCGTGTGGAGCACAAAACATCATGTGCAAAGTGCAAAAAATGAAAAGCACTCTGCCATAGAGGAAATCTCATGTCATCACTCATCATCAGTGTTTCGGGGCTTCGCGGGATTGTCGGCGAGTCGCTGACGCCGCAAGTTGCCATGAATTATGCGGCGGCGTATTCCGCTTTGGCCGGGCCGGGAGCGTTTGTCATCACGCGGGACGGGCGTGCCGGCGGCGTCATGCTGGCCGACGCGATTCATGCCGCGCTCAACGCGGCGGGACGTCCGACCATCGACGCGGGAGTTGCCGCAACGCCGACGACGGGCGTATTGATCCGGCAACACCAGGCCGCAGGCGGGATACAGATTTCAGCCAGTCACAATCCGGCACAGTATAACGGGATGAAACTGTTCAGCGACGAAGGCCGCGTCATCCCGCAAGCTCCCGGCGAAAAGGTGAAAGAACGTTATCAAGCGCAAAGTGCAAAGTGCAAAGCGCAAAGTGATACGCTGAACGCCGGCGTCTTGGACGCGACAAGCAATTCTGCGCTTTGCGCTTTGCGATCTGCGCTGGACGACACGATTTCGGCGCATCTGGCGGCGGTGTTGAAAACGGTCGATGTTGACGCCGTTCGTGCGAAAAAATATCGCGTGTTGCTTGACGCAAACCGTGGTGCTGGCGGCCTGTTGGGACGCAAGTTGCTCGAAGAACTCGGCTGTGACGTGACGATCCTTGGCGAAACGCCCGACGGGCAGTTCGAACATACGCCGGAACCGACGGAGGAAAATCTGCAACCGGTGTTTGAGAAAGTGCGTGATGCCGGGGCTGACATTGCTTTTTGCCAGGATCCGGACGCCGACCGTTTGGCCGTGATCGACGCTTCGGGGCGATACCTCGGCGAGGAATACACCGTGGCGTTGTGCCTCGACCATGTTTTGCAAACCCGTGAGAAAGGGGCGGTGGTCATCAACTGTGCGTCGAGCCGCATGTCGCAGGATATTGCCGAAAAGTATGGTGTTGAGATTTTCCGTTCGGCGGTCGGTGAGGCCAATGTCGTTGACAGGATGAAGGTGAAAAACGCGGTGTTCGGCGGCGAAGGCAACGGCGGCCCGATTGACCCGCGAGTCGGCTATGTACGGGACAGTTTTGTCGGCATGGCTCAGTTGCTCGACGCGATGGCCGCGCGCGGGAAAACCATCGCCGAACTGGCCGCCGAACTGCCCGGTTACGCTATCGTGAAACGCAAAATCCCGCTTGCGCTGGACCGTGTCCCGGCGGCGATTGCGGCACTCGAAACGCATTACGCCCATCTGCCGCGTGATCGTCAGGACGGTCTGCGCATCGACTGGCCGAACGCCTGGCTGCTCGTCCGGGCGTCGAACACCGAGCCGATTGTGCGTGCCATCGCCGAAGCGGAAACAGAATCCGCCGCCAATGCCCTGTGCGATGAAGCGGAAAGCGTGATCGCAAATACGGAGACGTAACCATAACGTACCGTAATTCTATCAGAGCAGCAATCGTGAGATTGCAGATCCGAAGCGGAAATCAGCCTGCTCCCCCGCCGGCCACGACAAAAACCAATACGCCGACAATAACACCAATGATAATCAGTAGCCACATTCCCACCCAAATGTAATTGAGAATGGCCAGTGTTTTGGCAGTGCCTTCACCGAGGAATCTTGGGTCGCCTTTGATTTCGTCACGCACGCGCGTGGCAATGGGCAACGAAAAAAGTATCATAAACGGCAGGAAAAGGGCAACAATTGTCAAGGTTGTGGCACGCTCAAGGTCCGGGTGTTTGACCGGGCCTCTGCTGAAATCGAGCTTCTGCTTGCCTTTCTTCTTTTTCAGATTCCTGGCGTTGGGACGATTCCCAAATTCGTCAGGAATGGCGGAAAAATCCCGGCGACTTGACCTGACGGCCAACGCAAAAAGTGAAATCGCGAAAAGCACGATAATAATGTTCCCCATCGTCCACGGGGCTTGCAAATCCTGTCCTTCCGCGCCGGAACTCTGGGCAAAAGCGGCAGACTGTACAAAAAACATCACCGAAGTAATGATCAAACTGGAAAACACGAAACGCAAATAT